>JAZOQN010000027.1:0-11957 GCA_045656125.1 Acutalibacteraceae bacterium | reverse complement strand
AGTCCACCGGACTGTTATTCTCACTTCGTTCGTGCTCTGTTCGATTCTCTAATTCTCGCACAAAACAAAAAACACCCATCTTACGATGAGTGTTTTTGCTTTCTGGTGACCCGGACGAGAATCGCCCATAGGGAGATAAATCTCCCGTCGGCACGCACGCGAGCACCATAACAGTCCACCGGACTGTTATTCTCACTTCGTTCGTGCTCTGTTCGATTCTCTAATTCTCGCACAAAACAAAAAACACCCATCTTACGATGAGTGTTTTTGCTTTCTGGTGAACCAAGTGTTTCCATTTTCGAACTTATTTCAATTTCGGCTTCGTCGAACCCAAGCAGACCCTCGGACTCGAAAGCATCAAATATTATCTTGACCCGTGTCTTTTTGTTCTTGCCGTTTCCGTCGTTGCCGTCGTCATCGTCAAAGACATAGACCTTTTCAATAAAGGCATCGCAAAATGCCTTTTTGAGTTTAATCGGGATTGTGCCGTGTTTTACATACGACTCCATTGTTACCCGTATCAAACCGAGTTTTTCCCGTATCTGCTCAAGCTCGAGTCTCGGCATTTCTCTCTTTATCCGCCTTAACTCTTTTTCGTAATCTTCCTTTCGCAGTTCTGCCTGTTGTATTCTGTCAAAGGTATGATTTGAGAACTTGCCCGACTCAACCATAACATAAAGGTTCTCTATCTTCTTGGCTTCTTCAAGTATCTTGTATTCAAGTTCCTGTATGTTCGGATTGCTTGTGACTCTGCTCTGCACCTTGTAAATCGCTTTTGCAAGTTCCTCTATATTCTCGTCGCAAAGGTACTGCTTGGCGGTGTATTCAATGACGGCATTTTCTAACTTGTCTTTGTCAAGGCGGTTCTTGTGGCAACCATTAAGAAATGCCTTCTCCTTTCTGCCCCTGCAAACATAGTAGCGGTATATCTTCTTGTTGGCTGGCACTTGGGGTTGCGGTTCGGGTTCTTCTGAGAGAAGTTCGCTTATCTTGTCAAAGGTAAGCAGATTAAAGTCCAAGACTTCCTTTTTCGGTTCGGGTTTGGGGTTCTTAATGGTCTTTGTAACCGAGTCTGCCACCAAGGGTTGCTCACAATGACCGCAATATGCCTTGCCACTCAAAACATAGTCAACCACTGCATTTTCCCTTGCTCCCGTGTTGGCATTTTCCTCAATCCGCTTTTGCACTTTGTTGAAGAGTCGCTCGTCAATAATGGCCTCGATACTGTCAGACTTTTCTATGTCCGCCCAAGAGTAGATACCGATATACTTTCTATTTTTGAGTATTCGCTCAATATAGCAGTAACCGAAATCTCTGCCTTGTGCGGTCTTATACCCTCGGTCGCAGCAGTATTCAATAATGGACTTTACTGTGTCGCCATTGGCATATTTCTCAAATATCTTTTGCACAACCTCGGCTTCGTAAGGATTGACCACATATTTCTTTTCTACAATGTCATACCCATAGGGTCTGTAACTGCCGTTTGCCGTGCCTTTCAAAATGTTCTTTCTCATTCCGCTTGTAACCTTTTCGGACAACTCGGCGGAATAGTATTCGGCAATACCCTCTAAAAGCGACTCCATTAAGATACCACTTGACCCCTCGGGGATTGGTTCGGTTGCCGATAGCACCCGTATGTTATACAGACCTAACCGCAGTTTATTCTGCTGACTGTCTGCACGATTTCTTGCAAAGCGGTCTTGCTTCAAAATGATAACGGCATCGAACTCTCTCCGCTCGGCATCTTTCATCATCTTTTGAAAGTTCAAGCGGTTGTCAGTTCTGCCCGATTGCTCTCGGTCGCAGTATTCCGCTATGACTTCATAATCGTTGTCTTCTGCAAACTTGTGGCAGATTTCAAGTTGTCTTTCAATAGATTCTTCTCTTTGCTTGTGGGAACTGTATCTTGCATAAATAACTGCTTTTTTCATTGCAAGCCCTCACTTTCTATATAATACATTATACCATAACGGGTTTTTAAAGCCAATACCCAAAAGGCATTGCAATCACTTTTTACTTGTGGTATAATAAATAAAAATACATATAAGGAGGTTTTCCTCTATGAACGAAAACAATGTAAACGTTAATGTTGAGAACGAGGAAGTAAAAAGCCCTATTTACAGTTCAAAGTTTTTGATGAACAAAGAATTGTTTTATGATTTTTGTTCCGTTAGTTATAACAGAACGAAAAAGATATTTTTGGTTTTCTTTTGTTTAGTCGCCTATTTAATCGGCATAAATCTTTTAGTTGGTAATTATGATATTGTTGTTGGTTTCGGTCCGTTCATATCGTTCTTAATGCTTTTAACATATTTTCGGACTAAAAAGTTAATCAAAATCAACTATGAACGAAATTTAATTTCAGCAGGAAAAGAAAGCACCTTGAATTATGAACTTTTCGAGGATAAAATCGTTTCACATGTTGACGAACTAAAAAGAGAATATTCTTATCATCAGATAACGAAGTTCTTTGAAACAAAAAATTTTATCTTGCTTCATCTTCAACACAATTTGCACGTTACAATTGAAAAAGACAATCTTAATGCAAGTGTTGACGAAGTAAAATCATTTTTGCTGAGCAAATGCACTCTTGTGAAAAAGAAAAAGTTTATCAACTGTGCAAATGATAAAAAATGGTCTTTGGTGTTCTTAATTGCGCTAATTGTTGTTTCCGTTGTTGGAATGATTCTCGGTTTGGTATTGAAATTGAATAATCTTTTTTAACAACTCGCTTGTATTAGTTTAAAGGGTTATGGCAGAAATGTCATAACCCTTTTTTTCTTGCATTTCTTTAAAAAGCGTGTCATGCTGTCATTGTATTCAATAATACAACGAAGGAGCAATATTAGAGAAAAAATGAAGGAGGAATATTTTATATCTTTGAAAATCACACAAAAAAGAAAACTACACACATTAATTTCAAGTCGTGTGTTGTGTGCCACTGCTTTGTTGTAAATGACCTCAAAGGCACACCACCATGACGTTCGCCCTTAATCGCCCATTATCGTGGGGCGGTTGTGCGACACTTAACCGACACGATAGGTCGGTTTATCGACGGCATTTGCCGTTGTTTTGGGGCAAGGTGCGACGGCACCGTTTGCCTTTCATCTGAACAATATAACGATACATAAAGGGTGTCGGACAGTGGTTCGGTGCTCTTTCCTTATAGATAAAATATGTCGTCATTAACGAGCGGACGCTCGGCGTTCGCTTGACAATGACGACACTAACAACGAAAGGGGCGACAAAAATGTCAAAATCACTTTTTTACCAATTCAATAGTGCGATTGATTTGAATTATCGTCATTTTTTTAATAAACACGGAGATAAGCACAATCCCGAATCTGATAGCAGTCATATTGTAAAATCGTTGTCTGCAAAAAGCAACCTCAAAGACTTTGCACACGACTTTTCGGCATACATAAGACAAGAGTATTCCGTCAAGCAAATAAAAGACATAACACCTGCTATGTGCCAAAATTACATAAACTCTAAATGCGATAATTGTTCATTAAGAACGATTAAAACATATCAAAGTAATTTGCTTAAGCTTTCAAAATGTGCAAATAAGACTTTTAACATCCGCACCGATTATTCGGTGTCGGTTGATGAAAGCAAAATTGAGAAAACCGAAACAACAAAGCAATACTCTTTTACCCGTGCAGAAATGGAAAAGATACTTGCTGCACCTCGTTCTTGCGATAGTCTTACTGCCTTAAAATTCGCATATCAAACGGGAGTAAGGGTCAACACCCTCGAACGTCTTGAAGTCCGTCACATAGACTTTAAGAACGGCGAAATTACTATTTACAAGGACAAAGGAAACAGAACGAGGGTGCTACCTATGAGCGAAGAAACGGCAAAACTGCTCCGTCAACAAATAAAAGGGAAATCGGGAAAAGACCGTGTTTTCTCGGTCAAAAAGGGGTCTGTAAATCGCTATCTTCGTCGCCGATGTGAAAAATTGAATCTCCGCACACCGAACGGCGAAATCAAAAGCGGTGTTCACTCTATCCGTAAGTTATGGGCTGAGGAGTTTGCCAAGAAAAACGGGGCTGAAAAAACGATGGTAGCACTCGGCCATAATTTTGACCGTAAAGACCTTGAGTCCGTATATTTGCATAGCAAAAAATAATTTTAAAAAATTATAAAAAAAGGGTCAAAAATACTTGCAATTTAATTTTTTATAAGTTATATAGTTATATATACTTAACTTTTAGGTATTATAGGTATATAACTTTTTTAGGTTATATAGATATTAACTTACATAAGTTAGTAGGTAAAACACTTACTTATAAGGTTTATAGTTAAATCGCTTACATAAAGGTACATAGGCAGATTACTTTGAAAGGGTTTTAGTTATAACCCTTATTAAAGGTGTTTGTGTAGATATATAACTTAAATGGGTTGAGAAGTTAAATACCTTACAACAGATAATGATTTTTCTCCAATAGATTAAATAAGGTTAAGTAAATAATCTATAGGAGTGTGTATACTAATGGTAACACAAAAATTAAACAATCTTTATGAAAATTATTTTTTAGGCGGTTATATTTCAAACTTGATTGATAACCCCGACAAACCCTATCTTTCTATCGCTATGAAATCATACGACAGAGAGAAAAGCAAAACTGTCTTTATTATGATTTTTAAAATGTCGGGATACGGTGATAACAAATACCCGAACCCGACGGCACAAATCGTTAAAGATGCTTTTGAAAAACATATTCCCATTTCCTGTGTCTATTACGATGACGGCAAGGGTGGAAACAAAATGTCTTGCTGCTATGCGAACTTCTCGGCAGATAAATATGCCGAGATTGCAGTTGACGGTGAAATGCCATTTTAACAAACAAAACAGACCGCTCTACAATCAATGTAGGGCGGTCTACTCTTGCTTTATAAAAGAAACTCAACAAAAACAAAATAGCGTCCCTTATGGAACGCTACTTTGTTCGACAATATGTCGTTTGGTGACCCGGACGAGAATCGAACTCGTGTTACCGCCGTGAAAGGGCGGTGTCTTAACCGCTTGACCACCGGGCCAAACAAATCCGCACTTATTAGCACGGACCGTTCTTGGTAGCGATAGTCGGATTTGAACCAACGACAAACCGGGTATGAACCGGTTGCTCTAGCCAACTGAGCTATATCGCCATATTTTTCGGTCACTATTGCGACTCCGCCATTATAATACGATAATCACGTTTTGTCAAGAGTTTTTTGAAAAAATATTTAATTTTGCCTTTACTATGCTGGTTACAGTTAATCTATAATTTCCCAACATAAAAATTCTTGCTTTATTTGGCATGGTACAGTATAATAAATAAGTAAAATGTGAAAGTATGCGATTTTTGATATAAGGGTGGATTTTTATGAAATTTAAGGTTTTGGCATTACTGTTTTCAGTCTTAATGCTGATGTTAAGTGTCGGTTGTGGTGTTGATGACAGTAGGACACCGTCTGATACAACTTCAAGCGTGTCGCCTGACAGTAGTAATGCAACTTCTTCTGGAAACGCAAGTTCAGATACCGCTTCATCACAAATTAAATTGCCGACTGATATGACCCCCGGCTTTAAATTACAGGACGGTTGGCTTTTTTATGTCAATGAAAACAAGCAACTTTTAAAAGACGGTAAAGTGGGCGACCTATACTTTGACGCTGACGGACGTTACACTTCTGGTAATGTTGAGTTAGACAAAATGGTGGCTGATACCTTAAAGAAACTTGTTGACGAGAACCCCGACAAAAAGGGTGAGGATTTATTACGTGTGATTCATGTTTACTGCCGCGACAACTTTAAATATTTAAGAAGAAAAGACGGCGATTTGGACTACGGTGCTACCGGTTGGGCAGCAAACAAGGCATATGAAATGATGTCAACCGGACGTGGAAACTGTTATAACTTTGCAGCAGCATTTTGGGCGTTATCACGCGGAATCGGTTATGAAACCTACGCCATAAGCGGAACCTGCACAAAGACCAATCAACCGCACGGTTGGTGCTTAATTAATCTTGATGGCAAGGATTACTTCTTTGATTGTGAGTGGGAATACGCATATTATTATGACCGTGTTCAACACCCTGAACCCAGATATGAAATGGATATGTTTAAAATACCCATGAGTAAAATTTCCTATTGGAAATACAAGTGGGACAAGTATTAATTTTTTAGGAGTAGTTTATGAACGTTGACAGCGTCTTTTTTATAAGCTGTTTTTTGCCGGTTTCAGTTGTTTTATATTATTTGATTCCGAAAATTAAAGTTAAAAATATCATAATGCTCGTACTTGGACTGTTATTTTACAGTTTTGGCAGTATTTCAGGCCTTATAATCTTGATTTTGGCTGCAACAGTTAACTATTTACTTGGTTTGTTGCTTCGAAGCAACCGTTTTCGCAAAGGAATTTTAATTGTCGGCATTGTTTTAAATCTGCTGTTTTTGGCGGTTTACAAGTATCTTGGATTTGTGTTGAATGAGGTAATAGGATTAGAGTCTTTTGAATTAAGTCTTGCTGTGCCGTTAGGCATTTCATTCTTCACTTTCAAAAGCATTTCTTATCTTATTGATACATATAAAAATCCATCGGTTGGTGCGAAATCGTATTTCGATTTATTACTGTATATCTCGTTTTTCCCGCAAATTATGGCAGGCCCGATTGCGAGGTTTACAGATTTTGGACCTCAATTGCAATCTCGTGAACTGTCAATTGAAAATGTAGCAACAGGTGTTCGCAGATTTATCGTTGGTCTTTCGAAAAAGTTGATTTTTGCAGGCACTTTGGGTAGTGTTGTTGACACTGTTTTTGCACTTGAAGACGGTCTTGATATTCGCTTGGCTTGGCTCGGTGCTATTGGTTACAGTCTGCAAATTTACTTCGATTTTTCAGGCTACAGCGATATGGCTATCGGTCTTGGCAAGATTTTCGGGTTTAACACTTTGGAAAACTTCAACTATCCGTATATTGCTTCATCAATAGGCGGATTTTGGAGACGCTGGCATATAAGTCTTTCCTCGTGGTTTAAAGATTATTTATACATACCCTTGGGTGGCAACCGTAAGGGCAAGTGGATGGCAGCTTTAAATAAGGCAATTGTCTTCACTCTTTGCGGAATTTGGCACGGTGCGAACTGGACATTTTTGCTTTGGGGATTTTGGCACGGTTTGTTATCTGCAGTAGAAAGCTTGCAGATTATTCCCACTAAAAAGCTTGACGCTTCAAAAGGCGGACGCATTGTTGGTCGGATTTACACATTGTTGGCGGTTTGTATCGGATTTGTAATGTTCCGTGCTGCGTCAGTTAGTGAGGGCTTTGGCGTTATTGGCGCAATGTTTAGCGGATTTTCGTCAACTGCCGATTCAACAGTATTGCTTCACACGTTACTCAACGGTGAAACAATTGCGGTGTTGGTATTGGGAATAATTTTCAGTATGCCGGTAAAAGTTTGGCTTGAGCGTTCCGAAAAACTAAAAACCGTTTTTGAAATATTAGGTTACGTTGCAGTGTTGGTACTCTTTGTGCTTTGCGTGGGCAAACTCGCTTCGGGCGGTTTTGCACCTTTTATTTACGCACAGTTTTGAGGTGGGCTATGAAAAGAAAAATTTTATTAAGTGTATTTTTAGTTCTGTTTTTCTCAATAAGCCTTACATTCAGCCTTGGAATTGTTGCATTTGGAGAATCTAAAGCCGGCGGTAATGAGGTTTTGAGCAATGCTCCGCAGTTAAAAGCTGAGGATGGCTCTTGTAATCAAAATTTCTTTGTCGATTTGTCAAATTGGGTTAATGACCGATTTTTCTTAAGGCAGGAAATGATTACGCTGGATAATGTTGTCACAGCGGTTGGATTTGGCACGTCAGGTGCAAAAAAGGTAATCGTCGGTAAGGACGGCTGGCTTTTCTTTAATGACACTTTGGGCGACTATACCGGAACAAAAACCTTATCCGAGCGTGAGATGTTTGGGGTTATAAAAAACATTCAACTTATGGATGAATACTGTAAACTGAATGGCAGAGAGTTTGTGTTTGTTATTGCACCCAATAAAAACTCGGTTTACGGTGAATTTATGCCTGATTACGGGGTAAAATCCGAGTATAGAGATTCTCAGAAACTTATGGCTGCGTTAAAGCAGTCGGGTGTTAAAACGGCAGACCTTTTTGAAGCAATTGGCAGTAAATCGGAGCAGTTGTATTTTAAACACGACTCGCACTGGAATTCTAAAGGGGCGGCTTTGGGTGCTGATGTTATAAATAAAGCCTTTGGCAAAAGCACTGATTTTTTTGGCGGAGAATTTTCAAAGAAAAGGGTTAATGAGGGCGACCTTTACGGTATGATTTACCCTGCACTTCGCGACACTGAAATTGATTGGTGTTTCGGATTCAAGCGTAATTTTGAGTTTACCGGTACGGGCAAAACTCCGACAAGCATTACCATTACTACAAAAAGTCAACAAGAGGGTAAATTGTTAGCCTACCGTGATTCGTTTGGAAGTTTGCTGTTCCCGTATCTTGCCGAAAGCTACGGTGAGTGCTATTTTTCACGTAAAACAGTGTATGATTTGACAATAGAGTCGGATTATGTTATGGTAGAGTTGGTTGAGAGAAATCTCAATTATCTGTTAAAGTATGCACCTGTTTTGCCGTCACCTGAGCGTGAAATTCAGGTGCCGGATATTGCAATTGGTACCGTTTTACAAAAGGCAAATGCCGGAACGGTAGCACCGGCAGGATACAAACGTGTAGAGGGTGTATTGCCCGTAGAATCGGATGATGATTCATCGGTTTACATTTGTGCAAACGGCAAGTATTACGAGGCATTTGTCTCACAAAACAACGGGTTTGTGGCATATATCCCCGAAAGTGCAGAGGCTCAATCGGTGGTGTTTACCGTTAATGGTCAGTCAGTAAAATGCGATTTTTAATTTTTTAGAGGTAGTGAAAATGAAAAAACTTTTAGTATTGTTGCTCGTGGTTTTATCATTGGTGTCGGTTTCGGCATGTGGTAAGGGTGACAACTCAAACGGCAGTCAGCAGGGCGGCACACAGTCAACCGTCAGCACAGAAAAAAACAAAAAGGAACTGGCGGAAAGTTGCATTGACAAGTCAGTGACAGAACTTAAAAAGCTTATTGGCGAGCCTCAAAGTTCAGAGTATGTTCCAAGTTGTTTGAGTCCCGGCAAGGGTGAGGACGGCAATTTGTTTTACGATGGTTTTACAGTTTATACCTATCGTTACGAGGGCAAAGAAACCGTCACTTATGTCGAGTAATTTGATGTAAGCACAATTTAAATTTTCAAATTTGCGGTAACCGATTTATAAGTCGGTTACCGCTTTTTGCTTTGTGACAAAAAATATTAAAATATTTTTTAAAATGTTAAAAAAACTATATGAATTTTTGTTCGGTTGTGGTATAATTACACTGTGTATTTATATACTGTGGGAAATTATGTTTTCTTTAAGGAAATTCAATGAGAAAGGAGTCGGTTTAAAGATGAAAAGAAAGTTTGTTTTAGCAATTATAATTGCAGTGTGCTTGTGCCTTTCGGCTTGCTCAATGCCCGGAGCAAGTGTGACCGACAGCCTTTCACCGCCCAAACCCTCGGGTGAACTTTACGATATTCAAAAAGCACTTGAACTGTCAGTGGGTCACGGCGTTAATCTGGTGTATCCTTCGGCAGGAAATTACCGTTCTGCGATTGTAACTAAAGATATTGATTCTGACGGCAAACTTGAAGTTTTCTCATTTTACAGCTCAGAAACAGATGACAAAACAACTGTTATGCACATAAATTATATCCGTTGGGTTGACGGGAAGTGGTCTTCGGTTACTGATTTGCAGGTAAACGTACCGGGCGTTGAGTCGGTTGATTTTGTCCGGCTTGACAATGACCGAACTTTGAAGGTTCTGGTCAATTGGGAACGTTATTCAGCCACTAATAAACAACTTTCGGTTTACAGTATAGCTTCGGGTGAATTGGTAGAGGTTACAAAAGCCGATTATTCGGTTTATGCCACCTGCGATTTTGATTCGGACGGAATTTCAGAAATCGTCGCAGTTCATTTGGATGTTGAGAAGAATACTTCTACCGCAACACTTTTAGCGTTAGGTGAAAACGGATTTTCAGAGCGTAGCTCATGTAAATTAGACCCTGCTGTTATTTCTTATTCACAACCCGTTCTTTCTAAATTCACGAATGGACAAACGGCACTGTTTATTGATGCGACGAAGTCTAACGGAATGATAACCGAAATTTTAAGCGTAAATAAAAAAGGTGAACTTTACAGTGCTTTGCCGTATACTATGAATTTTGAAAACGTTAATTCATTCAGAGCATCCACGGTGCATGTTGCAGATTTTGATGGGGATGGTTGCGTTGATATTCCGTTGGCACGCCCGCTTCCGATGGTATCTTCCGAAAAGAACGAGCAAACCGCTTATATGACTATTTGGAATAGCTTCGACGGAAATGATTACACCGTTGTCGGTCATACAGTAATTAATTACACTGACGGATATTATATCAACGTCCCGAACGATTGGGTGGAGAATATAGCCATTGAACGAAGGTTGGATAGCCGTCAGCGTATATTTTACCGTTGGGACCCGGTGAACTTTGAAACGGGCGAGGAAATATTGAGGATTATGGCAATTCCTTTTAAAAATTTCGACTCGAATCCTGATGATTATAAAGAATATACTGAATATTCAAGAAATTCGGAGTTTGTATATTGTGTCAAGTTCTCGAGTAGTGCATTAACTCCCGATAAGGATTATTTTAAGCAGAATCTTAAACCGATTAACCCCGTAGAGCAAAAGAAATAAAGGAGAAACCGATGAAAAGAATACTCATTGTTGAAGACGAGCAGAATATTCGTGAGTTTGAGGTTATTAATCTTAAACGTGTAGGCTATGAGACGGTCGAAGCAGGCTCAGGCGAAGAGGCTTTGCAGATTTACGACAACGACCGTCAGGGTTTTGATATTGCTTTATTGGATATTTCAATGCCGGGAATGGACGGATTTACTCTTTGTAAGGAGTTACGTCGCCGTTCACCTAAACTTGGCATTATAATGCTGACCGCCCGTGCTCAAGAAATGGATAAGGTCAGCGGTTTAATGCTTGGTGCTGATGATTACATCACAAAACCGTTCAGTCCGACCGAGCTTAACGCCCGTGTTGATTCGCTTTACCGCAGAATTGAACTTATGGGTAACGCTCAAGCCACGATTTCGGAGGAAATCCGCCACGGTGAGTTTGTACTTAATATGAGACGTCGTACCTTGTCGAAAAATGACAAAAATATTGAACTTACGCAGGTTGAGTTTCAGATTATTGAGTATTTGTTTACCAATCCGGATACTCCGCTTGACCGAAACGACATTCTCACTCGCGTTTGGGGTGAAAGTTACTTCGGTGAGGAAAAAATCGTTGACGTTAATATCCGTCGATTGAGAATGAAAATTGAGGACGAGCCTTCAGCCCCCCGTCATTTGGTTACTGTTTGGGGTATGGGTTATAAGTGGTGCACGAATCAGGAATAAGAATTAAAGAATTTTAAGCAAAGATGTAAATATCATCTTGACAGAAAGGCGGTGTAATATGGAAACCAACATTAAACTTCACAGTATAACAAGACGTTGGATAATGAACGTTATGATAATTGACTTCTTGGTTGTTTTAATCTGTGAAGTCTTTATGGGTGTTTTTCTGTTCAACTACTACCGCAATATGGTGGCAGATGCTGCAACCGAATATGTCAGAGATATAAACGTGTTATCTTTGTCGGACGAGGAAGGTTTCCCGTCTGCCGCAAGAGGATATGCGCAAAAATTTTCGTACCGCGATAAAATAGAAGTACAGATTTTCGATAACAACGATAATATGTTGGTCACTACCAACGGTTTTGCCTCGACGGGCGTAGCACAGGTTGCAACCGATTATTCCGAAGCAAAGAAT
>JAZOQN010000026.1:0-2864 GCA_045656125.1 Acutalibacteraceae bacterium | reverse complement strand
CCTGCTTGAGGTTTACGCCAACCTCGTTAGCAGCCTCCATCTTAAAACGGTTGAGTGCTTCCTTTGCCTCAGGTACTACTGTCATTTTGGTTTCCCTCCTTCTTCAAAATTTGCGTTTGCAATATTATTGTGAGCCGACACGAAGTTTATATTAAAGGTAATTTAATGATTTTCTGTAAATTATTGTAATTAAATTTTATTTTGAAGTTTAGAGTATACTTTTGAACAACATTCACTAATCTTTCCCTCTTGACTTAAATATAAATAAAATATACAATAATAATATATTGTATATTGAAGAGGTTTTTATGAAGCGGATTGTCTCGGTTTTTCTTTTAATCATATTAATTTTCACCTTTGTCGGATGCAAAACTAAAGAACGCACTGTATCCGGCGACGAAATGACGGTTTATTTTCTCGATGTCGGTCAAGCAGATTGCTCGCTTATATTATTCCCAAACGGCAAAACTATGCTAATAGACGCCGGCAACCGTGCCAACGGACCTTTAATTGCCAAATTTATTGAAAAATTAAACATTAAAACCCTTGATTATTTCGTTCTAACTCATCCTCACGAGGACCACATCGGCGGTTCAGAGGATATATTTGATGAATTTGATATTTTAACAGTTGGTCTGCCTAATATACCCGCAGAATATGAGCCTGACACCGGTATTTTTCGCGACGTCAACAAAGCAATTGAAAAAGAAAAATGTCGCACCTTAAAACTTAAATCAGGTACGGTTATTGAACAAAACGAATCTTATCAAATCACCGCTTTATCGCCATTACAAAACGCTGTTTACAGCGATATGAATGATTGGTCATTGGCACTTTTGGTCGATTGCTTCACAAACACTATTCTTTTCAGTGGCGACTGCGAAAAACCGGCAGAATATGATATGCTATACTCTAAAATTAGTATTGACGCTGATATTTTAAAGGTTGGTCATCACGGCAGTAAAAACTCCTCAACCGAAAAATTTTTGAAATCAGTTACTCCGCAAGTTTCAGTAATTTCTTGCGGTGAAGGTAACTCCTACAAACTTCCGCACTCTGATGCGATTTCAAGACTTGAAAAAATCGGCTCTAAGGTTTACCGCACCGACACAGTCGGCACTGTTATAGCAACATGCTACGACGGAGGTTTTGATATTAAAACCGACAAATCTATTAATTTAAACGGAAACAAGTGATACATTTATGACAAGCAAAAATTTAGAAATTCACAACAAAGACGGTTTGGTTTATTTAACCTTCCCATCACTTTCCCTCCCCGGTGTTGCTCATTGCTACACCACACGCCACGGTGGTGTTTCGGAAGGTGTATTTTCCTCAATGAATATGTCTTTTTCGCGGGGTGATAATCCACTATCGGTTACCGAAAACTACCGTAAAATTTGTAATGCAATTGGGACGGATTACAAAAAATGCGTTCTATCACACCAAACACACACCACCAACATTCGAATTGTAACCGAAGAAGATACCGGAAAAGGTATAATATCAGAACGTGATTACGAGGACATTGACGGACTTATTACAAACGTCAAAGGGTTGACTTTAGTCACACAGTATGCAGATTGTGTAGGCTTACTCTTTTACGACCCTGTAAAAAGAGTTGTTGCCACCTCACACGCAGGTTGGCGTGGAACGGTTGGACAAATTGGGAAGAAAACCATAGAGAAGATGCGGGAAAACTTCGGGTGTAATCCAAAAGACATAAGATGCGGAATCGCACCCTCAATTGGCAAATGTTGTTTTGAGGTTGACTCACCCGTTTATGAAGAATTTATTAAAATGACCGATATTGAAGTTGCTGACTGCATAACAGACGAAAAAAACGGCAAATTCCACATTGATTTATGGGAAATTAACCGCCGCACTCTTATTTCAGCAGGTGTAAACCCTCAAAATATTTCGGTAACCGACCTTTGCACAAAATGTTTACACGAGGACTTTTTCTCTCACCGTTACACAAACGGTCAACGCGGAAATTTAGCGGCTTTAATTTGTTTGGTTTAGTTTAGTCTGAGTTAATTTGTTTAATTTTAAGGAGTTTTATATATGTCACGTGCAAGCGGTGTTTTAATGCACATTTCCTCCCTACCCGGTGAATATTCCATTGGAACTTTTGGAAAAGAAGCAAAAAGCTTTATTGACTTTTTGGCGTCCTGCGGTTTTTCATATTGGCAGGTATTACCTTTCGGTATGGTTGACGAATGCAACTCACCGTATAAATCGTATTCCGCTTTTGGCGGAAATCCATTTTTTATTGACCCCGAAATACTTTTTGAGCAAGGTTTAATCACCTCCCAAGAATTAGAAAACGCCAAGCAGAAAACACCTTATTCCTGCGAATTTGAGCGTTTACGAACCGAGCGTATGGAGTTGTTTTTAACCGCATCAAAACGACTCTGCGACCGCAGCAAAGTTTTAGAATTTATCGAAAGTCGACCTTACATAAAGCAATGCTGTGAATTCATGAGTTTAAAAGACGCCAACAATCAAGCAGAATGGACCGAATGGACTGTAAATGAGCCTGACAGTGATGTTCTCTTTATGTGGTATTTTATTCAGTATGAATTCTTCCGTCAATGGAAACTTATTTTAGATTATGCACATTCCAAAGGCGTTAAAATCATTGGTGATATTCCGATTTATGTAGCTTACGACAGCAGTGACGTTTGGGGTAATAAGGATTTATTCTTACTTGACGATGATTTTAAACCCACCGACGTTGCCGGCGTACCGCCCGACTATTTTTCGGCTGACGGTCAGCTTTGGGGCAACCCCTTATATGATTGGGACAAAATGAAGGCTGACGGATATAGTTGGTGGAAAGCAAGACTTCAAAATATGTT
>JAZOQN010000025.1:0-4782 GCA_045656125.1 Acutalibacteraceae bacterium | reverse complement strand
GTGTTTTTAAATCCTTCGGTATTTTTAAAAGAATAACCGATATTGATATAGATTATTTAAAAGAGTATAATATTGATACTTTGCTTTTAGATGTTGATAATACATTGTCAACTCACCACGGTACTGTATTGGTCGATGGATTAAGAGAATGGCTTGATAAAATGGTAGAAAACGGTATATCATTGGTTGTTGTATCAAATTCAAAAAAATGGCGAATTGAACCGTTTGCTAAACGTTTGGAGTTGCCGTTTGTAAGCTTGGCGTGTAAACCGTTGCCGTTTGGGTATAGTAAAGCACGCAAGATGATGGACGCTGAAAAGAGTAAAACGGCGATTGTCGGTGACCAGATTTTCACTGATGTTTTGGGTGCAAACCTTTTCGGTATTAAGTCGTTATTGGTTCGTCCTGTAAAATTAGAGGACGGTTGGAGTTTTAAAGTCAGACGTTATTTTGAACGCAAAATATTAAAAGATAAGTTTTAAGAGGTGAAAGTTATGCCTGCAATGTTCGGACCTGCCGGTTGCGGTAATTCTTTTTACGAGAAAAAGTATAAGGGCTCATTAGACGTTCCGCAATATATCAGTGAATTCGGTCTTGATGCATTTGAATATCAGTGTGGCAGAGGTGTGAATGTGGGCGAGGAAAAGGCACGAGAATTCGGTCGCCTTTCAGCTGAAAAAAATATTAAAATTTCACTTCACGCGCCCTATTATATTTCAATGTCAAGCATTGAGGAAGAAAAACGACTTAATTCTGTGAATTACATTTTGCAAAGTGCAAGAGCAGTTGATTTTATGGGCGGAAACCGTATTGTTGTGCATACCGGTTCGTGCGGTAAATTGGATAGAATTGAGGCTTTGCGTCTTGCAAAAGAAACAATGACTTGGTCGTTAAAAGCACTTGACGAACAAGGCTTGGGGCATATTCACATTTGCCCTGAAACAATGGGTAAAATCAATCAGCTGGGTACTTTAGAAGAAGTAATCTCGCTTTGTGAGCTTGACGAAAGATTAATTCCATGTATTGATTTTGGCCATTTAAACGCGAGAACATTGGGTGAAGTTAATTCAAAAGAAGCATTTTTGTTTGTTATTAACGAAATAGGCAATCGATTAGGTGAATACCGCAAAAAACATTTTCATTCTCATTTTTCAAAAATTGAGTATACTAAAGGCGGAGAGAAAAAACACCTGACCTTTGAGGATAATTTGTTCGGCCCTGAGCCGTTACCTTTGATGGAATTGCTTTGTGAACTTAAATTAGAGCCTACGATTATTTGCGAGTCGGACGGTACTCAGTCCGAGGACGCATTATATATGAAAAATTTATACCGTGAAAGGATGTCTTTATAATGGCTGTTAAAAAAGTTTTAGTTATTAACGGACCTAACCTTAATATGCTGTCTATTCGTGAGCCTGGTATTTACGGTAATCAGACCTTAGATGAGATTAATACTAATATCACGAGCTATGCTAAGGGTTTGGATATTGCCTGTGATTTCTTTCAGTCTAATTGCGAGGGTGAAATTATTAACGCTATTCACTCTGTATTAAAGAGTTATGACGGTTGCATAATAAACGCCGGTGCTTATACTCATTACAGTTACGCTATTTATGACGCTATTAAGGCTGTCGGCAAGCCGTTTATTGAAGTACATCTCTCTAATATTCACGCACGTGAGGAATTTCGTCACACTTCAGTAATTGCACCTGCTTGTGTTGGAAGTATTGCAGGTTTCGGCAAAAACAGCTATTATTTAGCTGTTAATGCTATGAAAGATTTATTAAGATGATTAGGATTGCAAAATCTTTACCTGAAAACGCTGCGGCGTTAATATACACACCGATAAATCGCCGTTATTTAACGGGGTTTGAATCATCGTTAGGTTTTCTTTTGATTTCAAAGAATGACAGTTGTCTTTTTGTAGATGGCAGATATATATTGGCTGCAAAGCAAACCGTTACCAAGTGCAGAGTTGAACTGTTTTCAAAGATTTCCTATAACTTTAAAGAGTTTGTAATTAAAAATAATGTTAAAACACTATTCTGTGAGGAAACTTTAACAGTTGCTGAGTTTAAACGTTTTAAAAATATGCTGTCTGACATTGAAGTGATAACAGATTGTGATTTGCAAAAAGATATCGAATCTTTAAGACGGATAAAAACTGATTATGAGGTCGAATGTATTGTAAAAGCTCAAAGTATTGCGGAAAAAGCTTTTACTGAAACTTTGGATTTTATAAAAGTCGGCGTAACCGAGCGAGAAGTTGCTGCATTTTTGGAATACAAAATGAAGAGTTACGGTTCCCAGATGCCATCTTTTGATACAATTGTTGTTTCAGGCGTAAAATCAGCAATGCCTCACGGCGTACCAGACGGGAAATTGATTGAAGCAGGCGATTTTGTTACGATGGATTTCGGTGCGGTTTTCAACGGTTATCACAGTGATATGACCCGCACTGTTGCAGTAGGTTTGGCTACCGATAAAATGCAAATAGTTTACGATACTGTTTTAAAGGCTCAAATGGCTGCGGAGAAAAAGGTTAAGTCGGGTATTAAATGCAGTGCCGTAGATAAAGCTGCGAGGGAAGTTATTTCGAATGCCGGTTACGGTAAATATTTTACTCATTCAACGGGTCACGGCATCGGTTTGGAAATTCACGAAGCACCGACAGTTTCACAATTGTCTGAAAGCGTATTAGAGGCTGGCAATGTAATATCAAACGAGCCGGGAATATATATTGACGGTGAATTCGGTGTTAGAATTGAAGATATGTTGTTTGTGACTGATAATGGTTCTAAAAATCTCACAAATTGTGAAAAATCTTTGATTATTCTTTAAAATAAGTAAAATAAGTCTTGAAATTAAAGTAAAAATAAGATATTATATTAAGTGTAAATTATAATATTATTCAAAATGTTATTTGGAGGTATAAAACTATGGTAACTGCCGGTGATTTTAGAAACGGTGTAACCTTTGAAATGGATGGAAAGGTATACCAGATTATCGAATTCCAGCACGTAAAACCCGGCAAAGGTGCAGCCTTTGTCAGAACAAAAATCAGAAACGTAATCGAAGGTTCGGTTGTTGAAAGAACATTCAACCCTACTGAAAAGTTCCCGACCGCTTTTGTTGAGAGAAAGGATATGGAATATTCTTATACCGACGGTGACCTTTTCTACTTTATGGATACCGAAACTTATGAGCAAGTTCCTGTAAGTGCTAACGAGCTTGACGATAATTTTAAGTTCGTTAAGGAAAATATGGTATGTAAGGTTCTTTCTTACAAAGGTAAGGTTTTCGGTGTTGAACCCCCGACATTTGTCGAACTTCAGGTTACACAGACTGACCCCGGTTTTGCAGGCAACACCGCAACAAACGCAACAAAGCCCGCCACTTTGGAAACCGGTTGCGAAATCCGTGTTCCTTTGTTTATCAACGAAGGCGATATGATTCGTATCGACACAAGAACCGGCGAATATATGGAGCGTGCATAAGGCTGGAATTTAAGTCTTAAAAATATGCTATTATCCCAAAAGGGAAAAGGAGAAAACTATGACAGTTTCCGAAAAAGTTGCTTATATTAAAGGTCTTGCAGAAAATGCAGGTTTTACTGACGAAGCAAAAGATAAAGTTTTAAAAGCTATTATCGATGTTTTAGAGGATATTGCAGATTCTATCGGTGAAATCAATGAGCAGTTAGATGCTGTTGATGAGGACCTCGCCGCATTGGAAGAAGACTTCTATGAAGATGATGAGGATTATGATGACGAGTATGACGTCGATGATGACGATGACTTCTGCTACGAAGTAGAGTGTCCCAAATGTCACGACGTTATTTACCTCGACGATGAAATGATTGATGAAGGTGGCATTAAGTGTCCTAACTGCGGTCAGGAACTTGAGTTTGACATAAGCTGTGATGAATGCGGCGGTTGCTCAGGTTGCGATGACGAAGATTAATCATTTAACTAAGGCACCCCGTCGGGTGCCTTTTTTGAATTTACTAAAGAAGGTGACGAGATGGCTGTTTGCGAAACTATTCTTCAATATACAACTGCGACTGAAAATGTAAATCCTAAAATTTCCGTTATAGTTGTTTGTGGCGGAAGTTCCTCTAGAATGAAAGGCATTGACAAAATGTTTGCAGAGGTTAATGGTATTCCGGTTTGTATTAGGTCAATTTTAGCTTTTCAAAATTGTGCTGAAATCAACGATATTGTCGTTGTGACCAAAGAAGAAAACATTTTTAAAATGCAACAGCTTTGCGGTGAGTTTAAACTTACCAAAGTCACCGATATTGTTGCAGGAGGGGAATGCCGTCAAAGGTCGGTTTATAACGGCTTAAAACAACTGACCGATGATACTGATATCGTGCTTATTCATGACGGTGCAAGACCTTTTGTAAATAATGATTGTATTAAGAGGGTAATTGACGGAGTTAGGATTAATTCTGCTGTAACATGTGCTGTTAGTCCTAAAGATACGTTAAAAGTGACAAAGCCTGATGGTTTGGTTATTTCTACACCAGACCGTAGCACGTTATCCGCGGTTCAAACTCCGCAAGGCTTTAATTATAGCCTTTACCGCTCTGCAATAGAAAAATTTTCTGATGAATTAGAGCATTTTACAGACGATTGCTCAATTGTTGAAGCATTTGGGTTCCCTGTATATGTAGTCGAGGGCGATTATAAAAATATAAAAATCACCACAACTGAAGATTTAAAAATTGCTGATATATTTGCGGAGGAAGTTTAATGGATATTAGAATTGGTCACGGAT
>JAZOQN010000024.1:0-21539 GCA_045656125.1 Acutalibacteraceae bacterium | reverse complement strand
TCATAAGCACGGTCATTTTCCTTGTCCAAACGTTTGGACTCCTCATCCTCCATACCGAAGGATTTTACAACCCTCGCTCCCGACAGATTGTCATTAACCTTCGCACGGTAATCGCGTGAGGTCTGGAACATTTTACTGTTATAATGCCACATTCTCGGTTGTAATTTTACGCTGATTACAGCCGCAACAGGAATGGAAACACAAGCCGTTAATGCCAATACCCAATTAGTACTGAACATAACCGCAAACGAAAAAATAAGCGTGAATAGGTTAGGTAAAATATAGGGTATTCCGTCAATAAAAATATCCGAAACTTGATTTGCGTCTGAGGTAATACGTGTCATCAATCCACCGGTACGTTTGCCGGTAAAAAATGAAACCGAAAGCAGTTGGATTGCACTAAAAACCTTTTTCTTTATTGTGCTTACAACAGTTGGTACAACCTTTGCGACCTGTCTGCCCTGAATAATGCCGAAAAGTTGTTGCAACAGTTTACAACCTGCCATTGTAAGTGCAAGTAATAACAGAACAACCGCAAAATCATTAATCGGCAAGTTAGACAAAATCGGCAAATTTTTGTTTTTAGCCAAAACGCCGTCATAAAGCAAACTACCGCTTAAATACGGCCATATTGACGAGAAAACCGCCGTCAAAATGCTCATTACACACATAATGGCAATCTGCAAAGAAAAAGGCTTGAAAAATCCCGCAAGCCTAAAGAAAATCTTGCGTTTATCCATACATTTGGGACAAACTTTTCTTTGAGGGTCAGGATAACGGTGACCGCATTTGGGACACTTTTCAATGCGTTTTTCCTCGAAAAGTTTTTCTTCAGGTACCTCTTCACCTTTAATAATTAAATTTAAAACTTCACAAAGGCGGTTTACTCGGAATTTATAAGCATTGGTAAACGCACAAATTTGTTTTTCTACACCGTCAACCGTCATTCTCAGAACACCGCCGACCACCAAGTTATCAGTGGTAGCAGAAGAAATACGGCTTATTTCGAGCAGTTCAAAATCATAATCGTCAACTTTGCGGTGCTTGGTTGAAAAAGGTGAAAAGTCGATAAGATTTTCGGTTTTTTCGCGGTTTGTACCGATAATCAAATTTTTTTCTGTCAAAATGAGAATACGGTGACGGAATTCACAATCAACTTCCATATCGGTTTCAGCAAAAATCAAAGCCTCATCGGTCAATAAACCCTTTTCCAATAAGCTGATTTTAAGTTTTTTGGGCAACTCACCCAAACGTTTTTTCTCGTCCATATCCTCACCGCCTTATGTATATAATTACACATAATAAGAATACCACAAACCGCACAAATTGTCAACGAAAGCAACCGCTCAAACGGCATTAATTTATAAAGAAACCGCCGACGAAAAAACGTCGGCGGTTTCTATGACATATCAACCGTTTTTAAACTCTTTTATACCGTAATTCAAATCAATCGGTGCTTCAATATATTTAATCAACTCGTCAATATTTTCAGTTATTAAATAAAGCAATTTGCAGTTATCCTTAATAAATTCCTTATCCATTGCACTCTGCATTGTGGAGTTAAGCTCATTATAATAACCGAGAATATTATAAAGTGCAATCGGCTTTTTGTGTCGGCAAAGCTGTTTAGAGGTCAAAATCTCAAAAAATTCCTCATAAGTTCCAATACCGCCCGGTACAACTATAAACGCATCGGCGTGGTCTTCCATAATCTGCTTACGCTCACGCATAGTATCTGGAGTAATCAGTTCATCACAAATATCACAAATTTCTTCAACATTTTCCTCTTTAAAGAATTTGGGGATTACGCCTATAATATGAGCATTACCCCTTTTAAAACCGCGTGCCGCCGCACCCATAAGACCGTTATTTCCGCCGCCGAAAACCAAATTGTGCCCTCTTTTTGCAAGCTCTTCACCCAAAATTTCGGTAGCCTCAATATATCTTTTATCAATAGTGGGACTTGCCGCCCCAAAAACACAAATTCTCATTATTAATCCTTCCATTTTTCAATAATAGACTTAATTTGCGAGGTTAAACGGGCATTATCTTTATTTGGTCTTCCCTGCCTTCTTTTTACTAAAGCAAGCAACCGTTCAGCCTCTTTAACCATATCGTTAAATATCATTGTCGCACGTGTGTTATCCTTAAACTGCTGTGTGCGGTCAATGGCTTTACCCTCAGCATAAACCGTCATTTTGCCGTTTACAAGATTATACTCCGTACCACTATAAGGTGCAGTGGCGTTATAACCCATCTCAATCAGTCGGTCTTTAAAGTCCTCGCAGGCCCCATCATCTCCGTGATTTACAAAGATAAGTTCGGGTTTTTCTTTAAAGCCTTGAAGCCATCTGATTAATCCGTCACGGTCGGCATGACCGCTTGTTCCGTGCAAGGTAGCAATTTCGGCGTTAACGGAAATTGACTCACCGAAAAGCGTAACGGTTTTTTCACCGTTCAAAAGTCTTCTTCCTAAAGAGCCTTCAGACTGATATCCGACAAACAAAACAATGTTTTCGGGTTTCCACAGATTATGTTTCAAATGATGCCTAATTCTGCCCGCCTCACACATACCGCTTGCCGAAATTATAATTTTAGGCGTCGGGTCAAAGTTTATAAGTTTTGACTCTTCCGACGTTTTGGTCATTCTAATGCCGTCAAACCAAAGCGGATTTTTACCGCTGTTGACGATTTCTAATGTTTCCTCATCAAAACAAACGGGATTGCACTGTATGAAAATTGAGGTTGCTTCACTTGCTAACGGACTGTCAACATACACCGGAAATTTAGGATGGCCTTTAACCAAACCCTTTTCCTTGATTTCACGGATAGCGTACAGCATTTCCTGTGTTCTGCCAACGGCGAATGACGGAATTATAACATTACCGCCTCGGTCTAAAGCTTTTTGAATATATTTTGCAAGGTCATTTACGGCATTACCGCGTTCACCCTCGTGAAGTCGGTTTCCGTAGGTCGATTCTATCACCAGATAATCGGTTTCCTCAACAGTTTTAGGGTCGCGGATAATACGCTGACCGTTGTTTCCAACGTCTCCACTGAAAACTATTTTTTTAGAAGTTCCGCCCTCGGTCATCCAAACTTCAATACAAGCTGAGCCTAAAAGGTGACCGATATCGGTAAACCTGATTTCAACACCCTCTGCTACCATTACAGTTTCGCCGTAATTGCAACGTCTGAAAAGCGATAAGGCACCCATTGCATCCATCATATCATACACCGGCTCTATCGGTTCACCGCCGGCACGAACCGACTTTTTAGAACGCCAATTCGCTTCCGCCTCCTGAATATGAGCCGAGTCGCGTAGCATTATGTTACATAAATCACAAGTAACATCTGTAGCATAGATAGCACCGCTAAAACCCTCTTTATAAAGCCTCGGTAACATTCCCGAATGGTCAATATGTGCGTGGGTGACAAAAACCGCCTCAATGTCTACTGCCGCAACCGGTAAGGCAACATTTTGAAAAACATCTCTGCCCTGCTCCATACCGCAATCGACCAGAAAATATCTACCGTTAACCTCTAAAAGCGTACAACTTCCGGTAACCTCATGCGTAGCACCTATAAACTGTATTTTCATAAACGTTACCTCCCTAAAATTTCATTCAGTAAAAACGTCTTACTTATACTTATATTTTATTTCATAACCCTAACACTGTCAAGTAAGTTTCTATTAATAATTATATTTTCTTAAATTAATAAAAATAAACAAAATAAAAATGCCGACATTGTAGTCGGCGTCTTTTGATTATTTATAAATAACTGTATCAGTCATCGGTCGGGTTTCAAAATGCAACCCTAACGGTTTGGCATCATCAGGAGGATAGCCCATAACCAACAACGCTACGGGGACTATTGTTTCGGGGATTTCGAATGTTTCTATCATAGCATTGGGGTCAAAATGCATTACCCAAGTAGTGCCGACACCTATATCGGCGGCAGCCAGCATCATGTGTGTTGCCACAATCGAAGCATCGGCAACTCCCGAACTTTTACCGTCATACTTTCTTCGCCAAACCTCATCCTTGTTGTAGCAAACAAGCATGGCATTAGGTGCGTTAAAATGACACTTAGTACAGCTCTTTAACTTCTCTATCGCATCATCACTTTTAAACACATAAATACGTTGTGGCTGATTATTACAGCCGGTAGGTGCTAAATGCCCTGCATTTAAAATTGTTTCAATATCTTTGTCCGAAAGTTTTTCTTCCTTAAAACTTCTGACCGAAAATCTTTCTTTAATCAAATCAAAATATTCCATATTTGTACTCCTTTATTCTTTCACAAAAAACGCGGCAGCAATAGCACCGGGACCTGCATGAGTACCTACAACACTACCTATATGGGCAGTATTAAGTACCTCGATATTACCTTTCCAAATAGCAAAACTGTCTTCAATATATTTTTGCAAAACCGCATCACTCAATCCTGTGTACCCAAGTAAAACAGGTTTCGAAAAGTCAATTCCTTTAGTATCTTCAATCTGCTTGATAAGTAGATTATTGCCCTGCTTTGAACCGCGGGCAGTGCCTAAAATTTTGATTTCGCCGTCCACCAAGCTGATTACAGGTTTTATGGATAAAAGTCCTCCTGCAATGGCAACCGTTTTAGAAATTCTGCCACCTTTTTTTAAATACTCAAGTGTATCAAACAGTGCTATTACTTTGATATTTTCCCTTTGGATTTCAAGTTCTTGTGCAATTTCACGTGCAGTCATTTTACCGTTTTCAGCAAGTTGCAACGCATATTCAACCAAAACACCTGTACCAACGGCAACCGATTTTGAGTCTATAACAAAAACCTTGCCGTCATACTCTTCCGCCGCAATTAAAGCACTTTGATAAGTTCCCGATAACTTGCTTGACAATGTTATAACTACCGCTTCGTCACCATTTGAAGTGACCTCATCTAACACCTTCATAAAGCTGTCAGGCGTAGCTTGACTCGTTTGCGGAACAGTATCCCACTCAATAAGTTTTTCATAAAACTCGGTATGTGAAATGGTCACACCGTCAATATATTCCTCTTCACCAAAGCGGATTGTCAGAGGTACTCTTTTAACTTTACTTTCAATTTCTTTTGCCAAATCGGCAGTTGAGTCAACAATAATTCTAACCATTAGTCTTTCCCTTCTAAACCCTCTTCGCTCACCGCTTTAAGGTTTGCGGCAATATGCTCCAATGCCTCATAAAACATTTCTCTGCGTTCTGAAGTTAAGCCTTTTCCACCCGCTTCAGCAGCTTTTGCTGCCAGAGCCTGCACGTGTTCTGCGGCAGCTTTTCCATCGGCTGTTAACTTGATTTTTGCACGGTAAAAACTACCGTTGTTACCCTCTCGTTTCACTAATCCCTTATCCTCTAATGCCGACACCGCACGGGAAACATCGGCCTTATTTTTATCACACAATTCTCCCAACTTTACCGAAGTCACACCTTCAGGGAAACGGTAAAGCGTTAAAATATAATGTGCAAACGGACCTTTTAACCCGTACCTTGCCATTTCATCAGCGGCAATTTTATGCCAGTAACGATTAATTTCGGTAATTGCATAGGTAAATCTTTCAAATCTTCCAAGCATAGTTTTCGCCTCCATTTAGACAAAAGTTGATTTGTCAACATTTGCCATTTTACCACAAAGATGTTGATTTGTCAACATCTGTTGCAAAAATCAAAGGCTCTCGAATTTTCGAGAGCCTTTCACTAAATATGCCTGTTATTCGGCATCAAACAACGCTTTTACTGCCTTATAAGTCATATAAACATCAAACTTTGAAACAACCTCAAACGGAGCGTGCATTGAAAGTACCGGCACACCGAGGTCAACTGTATCAACACCCAAATTAGCGATATACATTGCAACAGTACCGCCGCCACCAAGGTCAACCTTGCCCAACTCTCCGGTTTGCCAAACAACGTTTTCCTCATCTAAAATTTTTCTGACCCAAGCCACATATTCAGCCGAGGCATCCGAAGTGCCACCCTTACCGCGAGAACCGGTGTACTTGGTAATAACAGCACCGTAATTTAAGAATGCGGCGTTTTTGCGTTCCATAACGTCAGGGAAAGTCGGGTCAAAAGCCGCATTGACATCAGCCGACAAGCATTTTGAATTTCTTAATGCCTTATGACCATTACCGCCTTGAGTTGCTGCCAAATCCTCAATAAAGAACTCCAAAAGTCTTGAGTTCATGCCTGTATTACCGTCAGAGCCGGTTTCTTCCTTATCGGCAAGAATGGTAATAGACGTGTATTTTGGTGTCTTGACATCAACTGCCGCCATAATGCAAGGATAAGCACATACGCGGTCATCGTGTCCGTAAGCACCAATCATTGAACGGTCAAAACCGACGTCGCGTGCGTTACCTGCAGGCACACACTCCAACTCTGCCGAGAGAAAATCTTCTTCCAAAATACCATATTTCTCAAAAAGAATGTTAAGAATATTAACCTTAACTAATTCACTACCCTCGTCGTCTTTAAACGGATGGCTTCCGATAAGGACATTGAGTTCCTCACCGCGAACAAGCTCACCTGCCGAACGCTTATACTGGTCCTGAGCCAAATGCGGTAAAAGGTCAGTTACAACAAACACCGGTTCAGACGGGTCTTCACCGATTGAAACCTCAACCGTTGTTCCGTCCTTTTTGCAAAATACACCGTGAAGTGCCAACGGCACAGTAGTCCACTGATACTTCTTAATTCCACCGTAATAATGAGTTTTGAACAATGCCAACTCCGACTCTTCATACAAAGGATTCGGCTTTAAGTCAAGACGGGGTGAATCAATATGTGCGGCGGCAATATGAGTACCGTTTTCAACAGGTTCTTGACCGATAACCGCCAAAAGCAAGGATTTTCCGCGATTGTTTACATACACCCTATCGCCTGCGGTATACTTTTTATCTGCAGAAAACTCTGAAAACCCTGCATTTTTAATAATTTTCAAAGCCTCTTTAACACAAAGACGTTCCGTTTTGCCGGCACTTAAAAAGTTCATATAACCGTTGCAAAATTCCTCAACTTTTGTCATATCACAGTCAGACAAAAGACCGTTTTTCTTCTTATAGCACAGTTTTTCCTTTAAATCCTTAAACTCTGACATATATTTATTTCTCCTTTTTGAGTATCTTTTTATAATTTTCCTCTGACTCCAAAACCTTTTTGACATAATTCTCGGTTTCAGAAAATTCAATCTCACTAATTTGTAGTTGCTTATCGGCACCCAACCAGTCATTAACGTTTTTAAGACCTGCGTTATATGCCGCCAAGGCTGCAATTTTGTCACCCTTGTAATATTCAATCAAAAACGAAATGTATTTCGTTCCATATTTTATATTGGTCTGGGGGTCATTCCAATGCGACTCATAGGTAATATCGTCACCGTCACCAACCATTTTGCGGACATCGTAAAACGTTTCCTCGGTCAACTGCATTAAACCTTTAGCACCCGCATTAGATTTAGCCTCGGGGTCAAAATCACTTTCACAACGTATAATTGCCAATACCAATTCCACGTCAACGTCGTAAGCCGATGCGTGCGCTTGGGCAATATTTTGATATTTTATTGGGTGCATTCTTTCTAATGCTATATTATACCCAACAACTCCCAAAATAATTAGCGCCGTCAACAACAAAAGCACGCAGATTATTTTGCGAAAAGGTTTACGTTTATATTTACGTTTCATTACACCAATTCTCCGAATATTTTTGAAATGTCATCCAAAAATTTTGCCATTTCGCCGTCATTTACAACTATATGCTGAGTTTTTTCGGTATAGAATGAGTCAGGTTTTCCTGCAGAAAGTCTTGTTAACGCTTGTTCTTCGGTCAAATTATCTCTTTCGATTATACGCTTTTTTCGTGTTTCTTGGTCGCAAAGCACCGCTAAAACACTATCGCAAATTGAGTCCAATCCGCTTTCATAAAGCGTTGGTGCATCAAGCATCACACACTCTACACCTTCCGTAGCAAAAACGTCCAAAATCTCTTTAATTCTATTTGCGATAAAAGGCAACATAATAGAATTCAATTTTTCGGTTTCCGATTCACTTGAAAAAGCCCTTTTTGCCAACTCTTTACGGATTAAACTGCCGTCATCGGCTAAAATTTCATCACCGAAAGTTTCGGCTAACAACGGCAACAATTCACTCCCGATTTCGGTCACCTCACGGGCAACCAAATCGCAGTCAATTACACTCACACCTGAATCACTAAAATATTTTGCAACTGTACTTTTACCGCTGCCGGTAGGACCGGTTAATCCGATAATTTTCATATCTTTATTACCTCAAACCCCGCAGCACGAATAAGACGGTTATAAACCGCCAAACCGACACCTGTCTTTTTAGGTACACGCGAGTAACAAATTTTACAGCCCTTATCATCAAGTTCGCGCAATGCATCAAACAAAACCGCCGCCTGCTCTAAGTCGTTTTCCTTATGACCAAAAGACACTGTCGGCACTTCTAACCCCTGCTCACCCTCAAAAACGAGAGCGAAAACGCCGTCTGACTTATTCTTATTAACGTAATCTTTAAACTGCTCAAACTCACCGTCAAGCATAATTACTTTAGCCTTGGGTGAGTAATGCTTGTACTTCATACCGGGGGATGCCACCGGTTTATCCTTTTCAGGCTCGGCTAAAACAGCCTTATCAACCTCAATATCGGGTAAAACTTCTTTTAACTGCTCTAAAGTTACACCGCCCGGACGAAGAAGCTTCGGCGGGTTGGTGCAAAGGGTTATAACAGTGGATTCAACGCCCACTTCACTGCGGTCTGATACGATAACTGCATCAATTCTCCCGTCTAAATCATACAAAACGTGGTCGGCAGTTGTAGGACTTGGGGAACCCGATTTATTAGCCGACGGTGCGGCTAACGGCAACTTGCTGATAGCAATTAACTCGCGTGCTATCTTGTTTTCAGGCATACGGACGGCAACAGTATCCAGTCCTGCACTGACCGAGGCGGGAATTTTCTCACCTCTCGGTAAAACTATTGTAAAAGGTCCCGGCCAAAATTTTTCGGCAAGCTCCAATGCTTTTTCGGGCATTTCGCCTACAACTTCGCGAAACATCTCCATATCTGAAACATGAACAATCAAAGGATTATCCTGCGGACGTCCCTTTGCTTCGAAAATTGCTTTTACAGCCTTTTCATCATAAGCACTTGCGGCAAGCCCGTAAACTGTTTCGGTAGGCATAGCAACCAAGCGGCCGTCTTTTAAAAGTTTGGCCGCTTTATTTAAGTTTTCTTTATCTTTTTCAACATCAAAAACCGCTAAACGCAGGGTTTCCATACTTATCACTGCTCCTCTTGAGCCTTTAAAAGTTCTGTACGGTAATGTGTTATAAGTGCATCAATAACATCATCCAGGTCGCCGTTCATAATCTGGTCTAATTTATAAAGTGTAAGACCTATTCTGTGGTCGGTCAAACGTCCTTGCGGGAAGTTGTAGGTTCTGATACGCTCGGAACGGTCACCCGTACCAACCTGTGAACGACGGTCGCTTGCAATTGCTTCATTCTGTTCTTCGACCATACGCTCATATAGACGCGAACGCAAAACCTTCATAGCCTTATCCTTGTTTTTATACTGGCTACGTTCATCCTGACACTCAACTACCAAACCTGTCGGCAAATGGGTAATACGAATAGCCGACTCGGTCTTGTTAACGTGCTGACCGCCCGCACCGCCTGCACGGTAGGTATCAATCTGCAAATCAGCAGGGTTAATTTCAAGTTCCACTTCTTCCGCCTCGGGCAAAACTGCAACCGTTACAGTCGAAGTGTGAATTCTGCCTTGAGTTTCGGTTTCGGGCACACGCTGAACGCGGTGAACACCGCTTTCATACTTCATTCTTGAGTATGCACCCGCACCCTCAATCATAAAGCTAACTTCCTTGTATCCACCGATTTCGGTTTCATTCAAATTAACGATATCAACGTGCCAACGGCGAGATTCCGCGTACATTGTATACATTCTTGTCAATGCGGCAGCAAACAAAGCGGCTTCCTCACCACCCGCACCGCCTCTTATTTCAACAATAACGTTACGATCATCATTCGGGTCTTTCGGTAAAAGCAAAATTTTAAGTTCATCGGTTAAGGCTTCTATTCTTTCCTTTGATTCCTTTAATTCTTCTTCTGCCAATTCCTTTAATTCGCGGTCTAGTTCGCCCGACTCTAACATTTCCAATGCACCGTACATATCATTTTGTGCCTTTTTATACTCGCGATATGTGGTAACCAACGGCTCTAACGAGCGATGCTCTTTCATCAACTCAGTCAAAAGAGCAGTGTCGGAAATAACCGACGGGTCGGTCATTTTAAGGCCGATTTCTTCAAAATGCACCTCAACTGCATCTAATTTTTCAAACATTTTCTTGTCCCTTTACAATTTGCTTTATATTTTTTTCCGCCTTGACACGTGGTAGCATAACCTCGTGCTGACAGTTTTCACATTTAAGCTTAAAGTCCATTCCCGAACGCAACACTAAAAATGTATTACAACCACATGGATGCGGTTTTTTCATTATAAGTTTATCACCTACTGCAACGTCCATAAATGTCCCTCTTTTCTTAAAACAAAAACGGATACGGCGACCTTAACCACCATATCCGTTTAAGGCTAAAGTTCGCCTTTTTATTAATTATTTAAGTTTGCCGTAAAGCTTTGTGCCATCGGTTTCTTTCGGCTTTGCCGGTGCTGTCACTTCTGAAGCCGGCTTTGAAGCACGGCTCTGACGATGACCTCCGTTACCGTTTCTGCGGTCATGATTTCCACGGCGTTCGTCCGGCAAACGAACCTGTTTGCCTTCAGGAACGATAACTACACGACGGTTTGCACCGTCACCGATAGAGGTCGAAGTTACACCATCAATATTCTGAACGGCAGTATGAATAATACGGCGTTCATACGGATTCATAGGCTCTAAAGAACGGCTGCGGCCGGTACGTAAAACCTGCCCGGCAGTACGCTTTGCCAAGCCCTCTAAAGTATTTTCTCTTCTCTCACGGTAATTGCCGATATCAATAACAACACGGTAATATCCGCCACCGTTTTCGTTAGCAACCAATGATGCCAAATACTGCAAAGCATCCAAAGTTTCGCCACGGCGACCTATAATCATACCGAGTGCATCACTGCCTTCAAGCACAATTTTGGAACCGCCCTCAACATCGCAAATAGTTGCGGACACATTCTCACAACCAAGCTTTGCCAAAACCCCTGAAAGATATTTATAAGCTCTGCCTGCCTGTGAATCGGGGTCAACTTCCGAAGCAGGAACGCCCTTAACCTCAACTTTAGACTCTTCAGTCTTAGTTTTTTCTTCTTTTTTAACTGCCGGCTTATTTGTATTTTTAGCATCATCACGGCGGTCGTTCTTCTTGAAGTTTTTATCTTGTTTCGGTGCTTTTTCCTTTTTAGGTGCAGGGCCGGGACCTTCAACATAAGCTCTGACCTTGGCTTCACTTCCACCGAAAAGACCTAAAACTTTTTTCTTATAATCCGAAATTATTTCAAACTGTACCTCGTCATCTAAACCTACTGAAAGCTGGTCTCTGGCATTTTCCTGAGCCTCGCTTACAGTACGGCCGGTACCGATAGCTTCTTTAATAATCACTTGTATTTCTCCTATTTCATTCAGCCGATTTATTTTCAATTTCGGCAATCTTAGTGTTTTCCTTTTTCGCTCTCAAAACAATATTCTGAGCCTGCTCTCTTGCGTTAACAACAGCCGGTCCGTAGAACATTTGGGTCAAAATCTGAATTCCACCTGAAACAAGGCTTGAACATGCCCAATAGAAACCAACTGCACACGGGAAACCAAACGCGATAAACAATGATACGAGAGGCATCATAAGCATCATACCCATCATATTGGGTGCTTCCGGATTAGCCTTTTTCTGCAATTTAGATGTTATAACACCGGTAAGCAAAGCAGTGAAAAAAGATGCCAACGGGATTAACCAACTTAACTGGAAGCCTTTGATAATGTTCCATGAGAAGTTCGGTGTATCGCGAAGGTCAATACCGAACAAATCAAAATCGAAAGCGTTCAATGCATCACGATTTCCGTTGTTAAGGTCAAACACCTCAGCAACAATCGGCTCATATTTAGCATTATCGTTGCTTAAATAAGCTGCAATTTCAACTTCACGTGTTACAAGACTCTTTGAAATCTTACCTCTCGCAACCTCTTCGACCGATTTATCTTTAACCTGACTTTTATCCATTTTGTTTACATCATTTAAAATGACAAGTTTGGCGTAATGAGCAACATCCTTACTTCCATGCTTTTCAGCCAAAGCAATAACAGCCGGGTCATTAACCTTTTCTTCAAAACCTAACGCCGTCCACTGAGCAGAAGTTAAAGTATTATCTTCTTTTTCTCCGTCAACAACGCGTACGTAAGCAGTCCATTCCTTTGCGGCATTTATAGCAGTTTTATCTATATTTGCAACATAGGTAAACGGACTCATAATAGCATAATAAACGCCCATCATTAAGATAAGACGTACTATCATGGGCATACAACCGCCGCCCATGGAAATGCCTTCTTTATTGTAAAGCTCCTGCATAGCCATGCTGTATTTCTGACGGTCATCACCGTACTTTTTCTTCAATGCATCCAGCTTATGCTTTACTTTTGCCTGCTTGGCAGTGGATTTTTGCGACTTTAAGGTGAGTGGCAACATAACAATGTTGACTAAAATGGTAAAAATAAGCACCGAACCCGCAAAATTACCCTGAAACAATTTACTTAATTGGGCTAAAATCCAGCCCATAGGCTCGCTTATAAAACTCATAGCAAATCCTTACTTCCGACCGTTAATTTTGTCGGACAAATAATTAGTATCCTTTGTTGTTTTAGTCCCTGCTTTCTTCCTCTTTAACGGCACAGGGTCATACCCGCCTTTACACGCGGGATTGCACCTTAAAATACGCCACACAGTAAGACCCAACCCCACTATTGCTCCGCGTTTCAAAAACGCTTCGATAGCATAGTTTGAACAGGTCGGTTCAAAACGGCAACACGGTGCTTTTCTTGGCGAAATAAACTTTTGGTAAAACTTTACCAAACTAATAAAAATGTACTTCATTGTTTACATTACGGAATAATTCCGCCGTCTTTAAAATGTTTCATCATAACCGCAGCCACATCATAGCTTTTGGCAAAAGCGGTTTTACTTCGGGCAACAAATACAATATCTACGCCACCGCAGTCAATCTGTGCCCCTACTTCTCTCATACCGGCTTCAATTACACGTCTTGCACGGTTACGCTCTACAGCACAGCCCACCTTTTTGCCGGTGGTTATCCCGTAACGCACAACGTTTCGCTTTGTACGCATAATATATGTGACCAGCAAGGGATGAACAAAACTCTTTCCCCTGCCGTAAAGACGTCTGAAGTCTTTATTTAGATTAAGCTTAACAGAATCCATGGCCACCATCCGTCTTCCTGATTCTAACACTTTCATAAAGAAAGGTCACATTGTGACCTTTCTTTATGCACAAATGCTCTGTCTACCTTTTGCTCTGCGACGTGCAAGCACCTTGCGGCCGTTAGCGGTTGACATTCTCTTACGGAATCCATGCTCTTTCATTCTGTGGAGCTTCTTCGGCTGATAAGTTCTTTTCATTGTTCAAACCTCCTTTATCGAGTACATAGCAAAGTTATTCTCTAACAATGCATTCAAGACACAGTTACAGACATAACCTATCAATTTAGAATTATACCTCAAATCACCCTGAAATGTCAACAAATTTTTTCAATATTTAAAATTAACTTGACACCAATTATAAAAATATAATTAAGAATGTTTTATGTATTTAACTGCAAACTCAATGGCATCAAGTAAACGTTCACGGTCTTCAATACTCAACGGTGCGCCATTTAAAGTAATGCCTATGTCATTCCTTATTCGGTCACTCATTTCTCGAATAATATCAGTGGCATCTCTTTGCAACTCGCTGACACCCAACAAGCTGTCTGACGAAACCGAAAACACCTCACACAGCTTTACTATTTTATTTCCGTCAGGATTTCTTCTGCCCTGCTCATACATACCGATTGTACTGGGTGAAACCCCTAACAGTTCCGCCAGCTCCTTTCGGCTCATTCCACTCTCAACTCTTAATGACTTAATTCTTTGACCGGTTCCGCTCATATATATCACCTCATGAGTATTTGAACTCATAATAACACAATTTGTGTGATTTTTCAATAGTGACCACCAACATTTCAACACAAATCGTGTAATATTTTTCGTATTTTGATATAACATTTGCAAAAAAGTTGGTGCAACAATTAGTTGTTTACACGAATTGTGTAGTTTTCGACAAATTGTACTTGATTTTCTACACAATACGTGTTAACATTCTAACAACCAATTTTGGTAAATTTTGACATTAAATGTCACATGGCCGGCAAACTCAAATATTAAGGAGGCAAAAATGGAACTTTATGAACTTGGAAAACAATACTTAATTGCGTCTGAAACACTGACATTAAGAATCCATCAATTAAACGCTGAGGTAAAGAAACTCAAAGGAAACGATTTAATAATTATGAAGCGGCGACTGCTATCACTTTATATTGATGCTGCCGAATGTCGCCGATGTGCCCAGCGGCTTATGAATTATAATTATAACGGTTATAGAAAGTCGAAATAGTGTGTAAAAATTGCAAAGGAGAAATAAATTATGAACAGAACAACATTCAGCCTTGAAATATTCGGTGACCGCCTGCCGATTGCCGATGTTTTTGAACACGGAACGAATAGCCGACAGTTAGAAATTATGAAATATGAATTAAAAAAAGCTATGGATTCCGAACTTACCGACCGACAACGCCTGATGGTTACTGAATTTTACTTTGATGGGCTTTCGGTTACCGAAATAGCCAAAAACCATAATATTTCAAAATCAACGGTATCAAGGCACTTGAGCCGTGCCCGCGAACGACTTAAAGGTGCATTAAAATACGGCTTTTATCCGTTGTGGAATAACCAAATCTAATTAAAATGCCCGTCGAAAAACCGACGGGCATAAAAATCAACATATCAATTTTACAAAAGGTAAAGTCCGGAATTTAAAACTACCAGTTCTTTTTTACCTATGCGGATATACTTATGAACCGGCTCTTGGAATGAGGCACGCTCACGAACGCTATATGTCTTCATATTAACCTCTAATATGTTATTGGCTTTAGAGTTGCAAACAGTAAGCAAACCTTCATCCTCGTTTATCCACAAGCCTTTAGGACCGGAAAACGACGAGTCATTAGAACCACCGATACGCAATTCCTCACGCATTGTTCGCAAATTAAAACGAATTAGTGCATTACGTTCAGGAAAAGAAGCCCATAAAGTGTGACCGTAATGTGCAACACAAGCAGGACCACAATCCTTATATCTGATTGTTCCTTGCCACTCAAGGTCGCCATTTATATCTAAAATTTTGGCATTTCCGTTTTTATTAACTATGAATACACTGCCGTTGTCCAACTTTGCAGTACTGCAAGTGATAACCTCACTCGGCAACATACCGTCAGTAGGGTCAACATCGCCAAACTTAACAAAGTTATAATCGGCACGGGTTCTTTGAGTAACAGTACCGCTGTCAAGTTGAGCCGACTTATAGGAAACAACCACTTTATCCTGAACTTCGGTACGACGGTAAACAACAATAAACCCACCATCACATTTTAAAATATCATATATTTCATCCGCAAACAGTTTTTTCACTTTTTTACGTTCCTTTTCTTAACTTTAATCAAATTCTTAACTTCATTCTAACCTAAAACATATACGATTGCAACGCTGATTTAAAATTTTTTTAATTTTTTACGAAACAAACAAAATAACCCACCTGTTTTTTGTGTCCGTAAAACAATTATTTCATAAAATATATTAAGCTATAAGACAATTATGACTAAACATCCTAAATAAAGGTAAAAATACTATCGAACAATTTTAATCCCAGGAGTGTGAAACCAAGTGACGGTTAAAAGAGGAGATATTTATTACGCCGATTTAAGTCCGGTAATAGGCTCTGAACAAGGCGGAATCCGACCCGTACTTATAGTTCAAAACGATGTAGGAAACAAGTTCAGTCCGACAGTAATTGCCGCCGCAATCACCAGCCAACGCGATAAAACCAATCTGCCAACACATATTAAGGTTGATGCCGACGGTTGCGGTCTTTCTAAAGACTCTATAGTTCTTTTAGAGCAAATACGCACCATAGATAAGCAACGCCTGAAAGAAAAAATGGGCAGTCTGGATATAAATTCAATGAACGCCATTGATAAAGCGTTGTCTGTTAGTTTCGGCTTGGGCGGTTTTTAATTAACCCCTAATAATGTAATATTTATCCATATATAAGGCGACCTTGTCGGTCGCCTTATTATATTTTGAAAATTATTTCTTTTTCTGTTGCTTAAGCCAAATTTTCATAACCCAGGTGTGAGGAATAAGCTTTGTCAGCAATACTTGGGCACGAATTTTAAATCCGCAAACCGATACATCCTTTTTCTTTTTCATATCACGCAAAGCACGTTTTACAACCTGCTCGGATGTAAAGAACTGATTATAATATGTAATAACACTTTCATCGGTAACAGCACGGTCAAAAAACTCGGTTTTAACCCAACCGGGACAAACCGCCATCATTTTAATACCGGTATGACGCATCTCACTGTTTACAGCCCTTGTAAAGCTCAAAACAAACGCCTTAGTTGCCGCATAAACACTGATATACGGTACCGGCTGGAAAGACGACAGTGAATCCACCTGATAAACCTCGCTGCCGCTTCTTAAATACGGTAAGGTTATATACGTAACTGCGACCAATGCCTTATCGTTAAGGTCAATCATGCCTAACTGCTCGTCCAACGGCATATCGCAAAAAGCACCGAACTTTCCGTAACCGCTGGCATTTACCAACACTTTAACCTCGGGGTTATGTTCTTTAAGCAGTGCCTCGTATTCATCCCAAGCTTCTTTCTTGGTAAGGTCTAAGGAAATACAACGCACAGGGCAGTTAACCTCATTTTTGATTTCTTCCAAACGGTCAAGTCGACGGGCAATAACCCAAACTTCGTCGAATTTTTGTTCCGCGGTAATTTGTTTAACAAATTCACGTCCCATTCCGCTTGATGCTCCGGTAAAAACAGCTATTTTCATTTTAGTTGTCTCCTTTTAATTTTTCCAAATAAATAATCAACACCGTAATATCCGCAGGGCTGACACCTGAAATTCGTGACGCCTGACCGATATTCTGCGGTTTAATTTTCTTTAGTTTTTCAATTGCCTCAAGTCGCAGACCTTTGACATCATCATAATCTATATCTTCAGGTAATTTTTTGTTTTCCAAACGTTCGGTTTCTTTAACCTGAGCCGCCTGACGCTCAATATAACCCGAATATTTAATTTCAGTCTCTACTCTTTCGGCAATCTCGAACGGCAAGTTCGGTCTTTCTTTATCAAAGGGCGATAAACTTAAATAATCCATTTGAGGACGGCGAATAAGGTCACTCAATCTCACACCGGTTTTGATGGGTACAGTACCTTTTTCCTCTAAAAGTTTATTGAGTTCTTCCGAAGGACCTAAAAATGTAGACTCTACCCTTTCTACCTCAGCATCTTTGAGTGCTTTTCTTTCCAAGAAAGCATTGTATTCGGCATCACCCAAGAGTCCAATTTCATAACCCAAAGGACTTAATCTCTCATCGGCATTATCCTGCCTTAGAAGTAAGCGGTATTCCGAACGTGAGGTCATCATTCTATACGGGTCGGAACAACCCTTTGTGCATAGGTCGTCAATCAAAGTACCGATATAAGAGCTTTGCCTTGACAAAACAATCTGCTCTTTACCCTTGACCTTTAATGCTGCGTTAATACCGGCAATAAGACCTTGTGCAGCAGCTTCCTCATAACCTGACGAGCCGTTAAACTGACCTGCACCGTAAAGTCCATCTTGGTCTTTAACCTCAAGCGTAACCTTTAAAGCCAACGGGTCAATGCAGGTGTACTCAATCGCATAAGCGTTACGCATAACCTGAACATTCTCAAGACCTTTAATGGTACGGTAAAACTCAATCTGCACTTCTTCGGGAAGTGATGAAGACATACCCTGCAAATACATTTCCTCGGTATTAACACCGCAAGGTTCAATAAACAACTGATGTCTTTTCTTATCGGCAAAGCGGACAATTTTATCCTCTAAACTCGGGCAATAACGGGGACCTACGCCCTCAATCACACCGCCATACAAAGGTGAACGGTGAAGATTTCGCAAAATAACCTCTTTGGTGTTATCGTTAGTGTAAGACACATAACAAACCGTGTCATTACGTATGGTTTCAGGGTCTGTGTTAAAACTAAACGGGGTTACTGTATCATCTCCCGGCTGAACCTCCAACTCCGAAAAGTCAATACTTGAACGTAAAACTCTTGCAGGAGTACCCGTTTTAAATCTACGTAACGGCAAGTTTAGTTTTTGCAATGCAACCTCTAACCCGTTTGCCGGAAACATTCCGTCAGGGCCGCTTTCAAAATTAACCTCACCGACGTAGATTTTACCTTTTAAATATGTACCGGTTGCTAAAATAACTGTCTTGGAAACATACTCAGCATTGAGCATTGTCACACAATGCCAACCGTCGTCACTTCGGAACAAATCAACAATCTCGGCTTGGCGAAGATGCAGATTTTCCTGCAACTCCAATGTGTGCTTCATATATTCTTGATACGCACGTCGGTCAATCTGTGCACGTAAGCTATGCACCGCAGGACCCTTACCGCGGTTTAACATTCGGTTCTGGATGGTGGTTTTGTCAGCAGCCTTGCCCATTTCACCGCCCAAAGCATCAATTTCACGAACCAGATGACCTTTAGCAGTACCGCCGATTGACGGATTGCAAGGCATATTACCGACCGCATCCAGATTAATTGTGAAAATAGCCGTATTTAAACCCATACGTGCCGAAGCCAACGCCGCCTCAATACCCGCGTGACCTGCACCTATGACTATACAATCATAATTTCCGGCAAAATAGTTCATACTTTTCCCCTTATTTTCCTACACAAAAATGCTCGAACACCTTATTTGCAACCTCAACCGTTACGCGTTCGCCCGTAAGTTCAAGCAACGCCGCCAAAGCATCGTCAAGCAGTACGCCGACTGCATCAACCGTTAAACCGCACTTTAAAGCCGCCGACGCTTCTTTTACATTTTCTAATGTTCTAAAAACACAGTCACGCTGACGCTCATTTAAAAACACATCAGCCGAACCGCTTAAATTATTGGTTTTTGTAATTTCCTTAATTATTGTTTTAAATTCATCCAAACCGCTACCATTTTTAGCCGACATTTCAACAAAACGCAACCCAAAACTTTCAACACCGGACTTGTCCGCAATTCCTATATCGGATTTATTAAATACAACAACCGCAGGACGACCGACCAAAGTATTAAAAAGGTCTTTCATTTCTTCGGTTTTAGCATCACTGCTGTCAACCACTGCAATAATTAAATCAGCAAAATCAATCCGTTCCTTTGCCCTTTTAACGCCAATTTGTTCAACCTCGTCGGCAGTTTCTCTAAGTCCTGCAGTGTCACTCAATTTTAAAATTAGTCCGTCTAAATTAACCGTTTCTTCAACAATATCACGGGTTGTGCCGGCAATCGGCGTTACGATTGAACGCTCGTAACCTGACAGTAAGTTCATTAACGTGGACTTCCCCGCATTCGGAGGACCGACAATGACAGTATTTACACCGTGACGTAACATTCTGCCGGTGTCGTATGTATCGAGCAATTTTTGTAATTCCTCGTCGCACTCACTAAGCATTGATTCTAATTTATCAATACCGCTAAATTCCGGCTCTTCATCCGGGAAATCCGAGAAAGCGGCTACCGTTGCCGCCGCAAAGGTTAACTTATCACGGATAGCATTACATTTCTGCGACAAAGCACCTGACTTTGCCGAAAGAGAAGCTCTTAACGCCTGCTCACCGTCGGCAGAAATGATGTCCATAACCGATTCTGCCTCATTTAAAGACATTTTGCCGTTTTCAAAAGCCCTCCTGGTAAACTCTCCACGTTCAGCCATTGTGGCACCGGCATTTAAAACCGCACGTAAAACCTGTCGCACAACAAAACTACCACCGTGTACCGAAAGTTCAACAACGTTTTCACCGGTATAACTTTTAGGTGCACGGAAAACCAAAGCCACAGCCTCATCAATTTTTTCACCGTCAGCCTCAATGTGACCGAACAAAGCAGAATATCCCTGACACTCGGCTAATGCTTTACCCGAAGTCGAGTGAAAAACCTTATCGGCAATAGTTACAGCCTCATCGCCCGAAATTCTGACAACACCTATTGAAGCTTCACCTAATGCAGTTGCAATAGCGGCAATAGTTTTACTCATAATACACCTTCTTTGCTCAATCAAACGATTACACTAACCAATATATTATACACCCAAACACCGTATTAAGTCAATCAGTTAATTAAGACTATCTTATAATATAACACCTAATATTAAAAAATATCTGCACTTATTGACAATCAATTTAATTTAGGGTATAATAAATAAAACTAAAATTGTACGAAAGGTGATTTACTATGAAAGCAAAACACGTTCTTTGGATTATCGGCACTATCGTTGCTGTTGCAACCTTGGTTGCAGGCGTTGCATTGTTTGTAACCCGTTTCCTTGCTGAAGAAGATGAGGAAAATTATATTGAATGCGAAGTCGGTGCTGACGAATAATTTTAAAAAGTTAAATAAGCGGAGATGTGAACAACATCTCCGCTTTTTATTTTTTACCTTTTGCATTTTTATTTGCACAAATGTGTTCCTGTCGTTGTGATAATTGCAACCTTTGTGCCAAAATTATCGGTAACCGTCATTTCATAAAAACAAGCAGTTTTTCCGTCCTTTAAAACCTTGCTCTCACAATAAAGAGTATCACCCTTTGCCGCGTTCAAATAGCAAATCTGACTTACTGTTGTAACGGTAATGTTCTCTTTGTTAAAATTAGTTGAAACCGCAAAGGTAAAATCGGCCAAAGTAAACATTACACCGCCCATTGGATGCCCTACTGCATTAAGATGACGACTGTCAAGCTTTAAACTGCATTTTGCGTAATTTTCGCCCACTTCTTCTATGACAATACCGGTAGCCTCAGTAGCGTAACGGTCACCCTCAAAAAACTGCCTTGCTTTTTCCAAATCGGTCATTTTATCATCCCCTGACTTTCTTGAAAATCATTGTAACACTTTTTTAAACCGGTTGCAAGATTTTAAAAACCTGAATTTTGTAAATTTTCGGTTATTCTTTTAAAAATAGGTGCACAGTCAGCAGAACCGGACTTTACATCTTCTTTTACAATGACAATAACATAATCTGCTCGTTTCCCTTCGTAAAACCCGCAAAACCACCCGTTTAAAACACTTCTTCCGTCCAACTTCCAACCGGTTTGAGCAGTTCCCGTTTTG
>JAZOQN010000023.1:0-4446 GCA_045656125.1 Acutalibacteraceae bacterium | reverse complement strand
CCAAAAAAAGCGAAACCGACAGTTATATAGAATATACCATCCGTATCCCAAAACAGAGAATTAACATTTGATTTTTCTCAAAGTCCCTTTCCTAATTTGCCCACCCATATTCATCCCCATACAACGAGCCGCCGCTGTGCTGAAATTTCAGTACGGCGGCGGTTCGTATTTAAATTTATAAATATTTGACTTGAAAGAAATTTGAGTGTATAATATTTTTGAATTAATTTAAGTAGGTGAAGTATGACGGATACGGTGATAATTGGCGGCGGTGCTGCAGGATTGATGACTGCGGTGAAATTAAAGGAAATTAGCCCAAAATCAGAGGTTACTGTGCTTGAAAGCGGTGACCGTGTAGGTAAAAAACTGTTGGTCACCGGTAACGGTCGGTGCAATATTTCGAATGTTCAATTAAACGTTTCACGTTATCACGGCGACTGTGACTTTGCCGAGCGTATTATTAATAATTTCGATTTTGATGCTCAAAAATCCTTTTTCCGTTCTTTGGGCGTACTGTTTTGCGAGTTAGAGGAGGGTAAGGTTTACCCAAAATCATTGCAGGCAGGCTCGGTAGTTGATGCGTTACGTTTTCGTGCCGAGGAATTGGGTGTTAAAATTGTTTTAAATACAAAGGTGACCGAAGTCAAACGTTTGGCTGACGGATTTTCGGTTTTTTGTGGTAATACTGAAATGGCTTGTCGTACTGTTGTAGTAGCAACGGGCGGTCAGGCAGGCGGGAAGTTAGGTTCTTGTGACGGATATACAATTTTAAAATCAATGGGACATAAAATTGAAAAGGTGTTCCCGTCAATTGTGCAGATTAAAACCATTCCTGAAATTGTCCGTCAGTTAAAGGGCATTAAGGTTATGGCAAACGTTACCCTTTCGTCAAGCGTTGGCACACGTTGTGAGTTTGGTGAGGTGCTGTTTTGCGATTACGGTTTGTCCGGTCCTCCGGTTTTGCAGGTTTCACGTTTGGCAGAGGGTGAAAATGCAACGGCTTTACTCGATATTTTGCCGGATATGACCGAAGTTGAAATAAAAAATGAAGTTTTACGTCGAGCAGATGTTTTTGGTGGTCGACCCTTGAGCGAACTTTTTGTAGGTTTCTTAAATAAGCGGTTAGGTCAGGTTGTTTTGAAGTCGTTGGGGTTGGATATTAATTCACAATGCCGAGAAATTACTGAAAAAACCGCTCAAAAAACAGCCGAAACACTTAAAAATTGGGGGTTTAGGGTTACGGGTACAACCGGATTTGAAAATGCACAGGTTACTGCCGGCGGTGCTCAAACGGCACAGTTTTTTGATAGTTGTATGTCCAAAAAGGCTAAGGGATTATTTGCAGTTGGTGAGGTTTTGAATGTCGACGGTGACTGCGGTGGGTTTAACCTGGCTTTCTGTTGGGCTTCTGGCTTTGCAGCGGCTTTAGGATTAAAGGATTATTTAGAACAATGCTGATAGTAAGAAATATAAAAATGCCTCTTGATACCGATTTTAATAACCTGAAATCTGAGGTTATTAAAGTTTTAAAGGTTGACGGTATTAAGTCGGTAGAACTTTATAAAAAGGCGATAGATGCCCGTAAAAAAGATAATATTATTTTCAACTGTGCATTTTTGTTGGAAACTGAAAATGACCAAAAGGTACTTCAAAGGCTTCAATCAAAAGATGCGGAAATCTTTTTAAAACAACCGTATGTGTTTAAAACTGTAAGCGGTCAGCATAAACGGCCTATTGTAGTAGGTTTTGGTCCGTGCGGTATGTTTGCGAGTTTAAGCTTAGCAAAGGCAGGTTTACGCCCAATTGTTTTAGAACGAGGACGTGATGTTGATAGCCGTATTGCCGATGTTAACCGCTTTTTTAACACAAATGATTTAGACGAAAATTCTAACATTCAGTTTGGTGAGGGCGGCGCAGGAACGTTTTCTGACGGTAAACTCAATACCGGCATTAAGGATAAACGCATCCGTGCGGTTTTGGAGATATTCTCGAGCCACGGCGCGGGAGAAAACATTTTATATGACGCCAAACCTCATATAGGAACTGATGTGTTGGTGCGGGTGGTCAAATCCATTCGTGAGGAAATCATCCGTCTTGGCGGTGAGGTGCTATTTTGCCATAAACTCACTAAAATCAATACCGACGGCACGCGTGTAAAATCGGTTATTGCCGAAACGCCCAACGGCGTAAAAGAATTTGACTGTGACCGCGTTATATTAAGTATCGGTCACTCGGCAAGAGACACATTTTTGATGCTTCAAAAAATGGGCGTTATGATGCAACCTAAACCGTTTGCCGTGGGTGCCAGAATCGAACACAGTCAGCAAATGATAAATTCAGCACAGTACGGACAATTTGCAGGTCACTCTAATTTGGGCTCGGCTGACTATAAGTTGGCTGAACGTGTGTCAAACGGTCGCGGTGTGTTTACATTCTGTATGTGTCCGGGCGGTGAGGTGGTTAATGCCTCAAGTGAAAAGGGCAGAGTTGTCGTAAACGGTATGAGCAACAATGCACGTGACGGCAAAAATGCCAACTCGGCAGTGCTTTGTGACGTACATATTGAGGATTATTTTAAGGGCGACGCTCTTGACGGAATGTATTTTCAACGTGAAATCGAGGAAAATGCGTTCAAGGTAGGCAAGGGCTTACCCGTAAGTCAAAGTTTAGGTGAATTTTTAGGGTCGGGCAAGCCTGATGGAAGTGTTGTGCCGACTGCAAAATCGGGCGTTACATTCGGTGATATCGGTGAGGTCTTGCCAAATTTCGTAACCGAGTCACTTCGTGAGGGTATAGTTTTATTTGACCGAAAAATCAAAGGTTTTGCTTCACCCAACGCTATATTAACGGCACCCGAAACAAGAAGTTCGTCACCGATTAGAATTTTAAGAAACGAAAACGGTCACGCTTCAATTATAGGACTTTATCCTGCAGGTGAGGGTGCGGGATATGCCGGTGGAATAACCTCGGCGGCGGTTGACGGACTTAAAACCGCCGAGATTATAATAAATGAAATAAATCAAATTTAATGGGGGTTTGTATGAAAAAGCGTATATTTGCACTATTGGTATGTATGAGTTTTATGGTATGTGCTGTTGCTTGCGGTACAAAGGAAACGGTATCTTCAGGCTCTGACAATGGGGTATCGTCAAGTCAGCAGGAGTCTGCAAATTCTTCCGAAAATACCGTGACAAGTTCACAAAACAGTACAACAAGTTCTACTGTCAGTTCGTCATCTTCTGGGAATTCGACAGTAACTTCTTCATCGGTTACAAGCAGCGAGGAGGAAACAAAAGTGCCAGACTGGAAATTAAATCCCGGAAATTATAAACTTATTGCTCTTACTTTTGACGATGCACCGTCACATTCAAATGCTAATAGCAATTCCACTGTAACCATTGTTAAAACACTAAATAAATATGAGGGTGCAGGAACACTGTTTGTTGTAGGTAAAACACTTAACTCAAAGGGCTCCACTCTTTTGCGTTACGCAGTTCAAAACGGTTTTGAACTTGGAAATCATACCTACGAGCATCGCAGTGTTTCAACCGACGCTATCGGTAAAACATGGACTGCCGAACAAAACAGAGATGACTTCAAAAAATGTCAGGACCTTATTTATCAACAGCTTGGTATAACTATGAAATGGTTGCGTCCGTCGGGTGTTCATATCAACGACGCAGTATATCAAGCCTGCACAGAGTTAGGTCTGCCTTGTATTATAAGAGATACTACTGTTGCAACTAACGACTGGAACAAAGCAACAACACAGCAACAGATAGAAGATGCCGTTATAAATAATGCGTACGACGGTGCCATTGTGCTTATGCACAGTACGAATTCCACTACCGCAGCAGCTTTAGAAAAAATATGCTCTGAACTTTACAGCCAAGGCTACCGCTTCTGCACACTTTCCGAACTTTTTGAGTTAAGGGGTGTAGAATACGAAAGTATCCCTCGCGATAAGGGAATAAACGGATACAATCCCGAGCAGGGTTTTATATTTAAGGATTAGTATATGTTTGGCAAAAACAAGTTGCAACGCAGTGCCTTCTTCACATCGAATAGGTGACATTAGGAAGTAAGATTGAAGTGAGCTTTTGATGTTTTAAGTTTCGGTTGACCGACGTATATTGTTATGTTACAATATTTATGTAGATATATGTTGTTTCATTAAGTTTTAAGGAGGTTTCCCAAATGAAGCGATTGTTTTGTGTAGTGCTTTTAGTTATATTTTTGTGCGGTATTTTTGTTGGCTGTAAAAAGGATAGCAACCTGTCTTCCGAGGAAACCGAGTTTTGCCAATTTGAATCGGAGTATTACGAAAACGGAGTGCTTAAAAGAAAGATTTTATTTGACGACCGAGGAAACCCGACCGATAAAATCAGTTATGATAAAAACGGTGAAGAATCAAGTCACGAATTTTGGAAGTACGGCAAGTCTAAT
>JAZOQN010000022.1:0-6488 GCA_045656125.1 Acutalibacteraceae bacterium | reverse complement strand
GTTCTTCCAAAACCAACATATAACGGTCACCCGACAACTTTCGGCAAACACCGTTAATATGTGAAAACCACTTTTCAATACGTTGCTGAACCGAACCTCTAAACGAAGCAATTTCACTGTCACGGGCATTTTTGGTAATCTCATCCAAATTATCGATTGCCAAAAGAGCCACAACCGGTCTTGTTTCAGAATATTCGTGGGCAATTTTACGCAAAGCGGTAACATCAAAAAGGTAATAAATGTGAAGCGGTGTACCACCGCTTTCGATTTCCGAATCGGTAACTGAAAAAATCTTGTTACCCAATGTTATTTCAACATGAGTATTAGTGCTAATATCATCGCTGAAATCACTACCGAAAACCTGCTCAATATTCTTACCGACAGTGGTCGATGCTTCGGGAATATCATTTTCAAACTGCGGGTTATACCAAACAATTTCACCGTATGCAGTGGTTATCAAAACGGGAATTCTTAACTCGGTCAAAGCCTTTGACTGAGCAGTGGAAATACCCTTTGAAACACCGGAAATTATTTTTCCGATGTTTGCATGAAGTCCCACAAGCGAAGTAATAACAGCAACCACGCCCAAGCCCAAAATTCCTAACGCAATAAGCAAAGCATATTTACCGCCAAACTGCACAACTGCAACGTCTGCCAATAAAAATACCAACAAAAGTAAAAATATTCTTCCTACTCCCCATACTTTCTTCATCCGAGGTTAAACCTCCTTTTAAAATTAAGCAAATACAAATAACACTAAATTTCAAGAATAACCGGCAATACCATAGGACTGCGTCCGGTCTGCTCATAAAGATTACGCGATAATCCGTCACGCACGCGGGATTTAACAGTACCCCAATCACGAACATTGTTGATATAGCACTTTTCAAGTATATCGCAAACAACCTCACGTGCGTCATCCATCAGCCTCTCGGCTTCTTTTACATAGACAAATCCGCGGGTGATAATTTCAGGGCCTGCAATAACCTCACGCGTTACCGAATCAACCGATACGGCAACAACAATAATTCCGTCCTCAGCCAAATGCTTACGGTCACGCAAAACAACGTTACCGACGTCACCCACGCCGAAACCGTCGACCAAAACACTTCCTGCCTGAACGGTATCTACAACCTTCATTGACTCGGGCGTAATTTCAATAACCTTGCCGATAGTAGTGACGAGGATGTTCTCGTGCTTAACACCAACCGATTCAGCAAGACCTGCATGCTTTACAAGATGCTTTTGCTCACCGTGAGCAGGAATAAAGAACTTAGGCTTTGTCAAATTAAGGATTAACTTCAATTCCTCTTGACAAGCGTGTCCCGAAACATGCACATCGTACATTTTTTCATAAACAACCTCTGCATTGAGTTTAAGCAATTCATTTATAACCTTGGTAACCAACTTTTCATTGCCGGGAATCGGGGTTGCCGAAATTATGATAAAATCCCCTGCTCCGACCGACACTTTTCGGTGGTCACCGAATGCCATACGGTGCAAAGCCGACATCGGCTCACCCTGACTGCCGGTGGTAACAATAACCAACTGCGACGGCAGATAATCTTTTATCTTATCAATGCTAATCAAAACGCCGTCAGGCACGGTTAAATAGCCTAATTCACTTGCAACCTGCACAACATTTTCCATACTTCTGCCCAAAACGGCAACTTTACGCGAGCAACGGACAGCCTCATCAACTATCTGCTGTACACGGTGGATATTTGAAGAGAATGTCGCAACAATAATACGCTTGTTCTCTGCCTTTTTAAAAAGGTTAGAAAAACTCTCGCCGACAATACTTTCACTAGGTGTAAATCCGGGACGTTCAGCATTGGTTGAATCGGAAAGCAATGCCAACACGCCATTTTTACCGAGTTCACCGAAACGAGCCAAGTCTATAACCTCACCGTCAATCGGCGTGGTGTCAATCTTAAAGTCACCCGTCTGAACAACGGTGCCGTTAGGCGTTTCAATTGCAACTGCAACAGCATCGGGAATTGAATGGTTAACGTGAATAAACTCAACCTTAAATTCACCCAATTTTATAACATCTCTTGGCTTTACTACATTAAGTTTTGCACTGTCCATAAGTTTATGCTCACGAAGTTTTCCTTCGATAAGACCTATGGTGAGTGCCGTACCGTAAACAGGGATATTGCACTCTTTCAAAAGATACGGTATTCCGCCGATATGGTCTTCGTGGCCGTGTGTAACAACAAGACCCTTGATTTTATCGACATTATTTTTAACATAGGTAAAATCAGGGATAACAATGTCAATACCCAACATTTCTTCGTCAGGGAATGACATACCGCAATCGACAAGAAACATATCCTCGCCATACTCATAAAGGGTAATGTTTTTGCCGATTTCACCAAGTCCGCCCAACGGGAGTATACGCAACGGTTTAAGGTTTTTGGGTGGTTTCGTAGTTTTGCTACGCTTACCGGACTTTTGTGCAGTTGTCTTTTTAGTAACGCTGTCATTAGGCTTTTTAGCCTTGTCAGCCACCTTGTTAGTGGATTTTTTGCTTGAAGTAGACTTTTTAAGTGTCTTTTCACTAGAATTTTTACTTGTCTTATAATACTTTTTCTTTTTAGTATCAATACTGGTTTGCTTCGATTTCTTTTCGGCATTTTTCTTTAAATTTTCTGCCATTAAATAAACTCCTTTTTCAAAATTAAACAGTTAAATTAGAATATATAGTATATGTATATTGTAAAAATATTCAAATATTAAAATTTCCAAAATATGCACATTTATACAGATTATATTTTACTCCAATTTGACCCCAATGTCAAGCAAAGTATGGCTATTTTAACCGCCTTTAATATTATAATGAAATAGGTTAGGCGAAACAGTCCTGTTTCGCCACAAAATCTTTGATTTTGCTACAAATTTTTACTAAAAATTTGTCCTATTCCATTGAAATGAGTGTCGCGCAAAATTAAATTGCAATTTAATTTTGCTAAAGCCACTTAAAAAGTGGCTTGTCGAAACGCTTCAAAAGCGTTTCGACGTACTACAATCATTATTGAAGCATTAACACACGTTTAAACAAAATAAAATGCAAAAAACAATCAGACTTTAATAACATAAATGACAATTTTATGTCTTGACAAATTAGTTAAATTCTAAAAAAACAGCGGTGTGCCAAATTGGCACACCGCTGTTTTTTTTATCACACATCTTAAATATTATACCACCATTAACACTGTGTTGCAATAGCTTTATGCTCGCTTTTACAATTTTTCTTTTTTAAACAAATAATAAAATGGATATTTGTGCAGTTTATGAATGGAAAAGTTTACAATTGTAGCGTAAAATATAAATAAAGCTTATGCTTTAAATTTCAAGGAGATAATTTTATGAAAAAATGTAGGATGTTAATGAAACTTTCGGCTGTTGTGTTGGTAATTTTACTGTTGCTGACATCGTTACCTGTAGGCGCATTTGCGATTGAAACCGATGTTAAAAATGTTAATTCATCAGTTGTTTCTGATAAAATTACCATCGAAGACGTCGCTGCCGGTGCTGCAACTATACAAGACCTTTACGGCGAAGACTATGTAGTTGATGTGCCGGATTCTGCAGTTGCAGTAGGTACAGCAACAGAAACACAAACCGCTACAACTAATACGGAATATATTGATGATATGGACGGTGCAACGATTGAGGAGTTGCTGGCGTCAAATAAAAGAGTTCGTTCAAAAGAGGGCGACGACCTTAATAAGATAGTTACCGCAAACGACGATGGTTCATATACCATGCGTCTTTTTAACCATCCGGTTAAGTTTATAAACGAAGCAGGAAAAATAGAAGACATTTCTCTTGAGTTAAAATCAACTAATGCCGGCGGTTTTGAGACAAAAGCCGGTGTGAGCCGTACACAGTTTTCTAATAAGATAACAAACGGTATAACTCTTTCGGGCAATGGTGTTGAATTAAAGCTTTTGCCGTCAATGAATACCGTAAGTTCAAATACAAAGGCTACGGCTACACTTGCAATGGAGCAAGCAACAAAAGCGTTATCGGTCACCAAGATTGACAAAGGCGCTGTTTCGTATTATTATGATGATAAGACAACACTTGAATATTCACTTACCTATACCGGATTTAAAGAGGATATCGTAGTAAAGGAATATACAGGTCAGACAGAGTACAATTTTACGCTTAATACAAACGGTCTTACTCTTAAGTGTGAGAACGGCTCATATTATCTTGCTGATGAAAACGGTGAGAAAAAAGCAACTATCGGAACTATTGTTATTTTCACTGCTGACGAACGCAATAATACCTTAGGCTCTATGACGCATGAGGTTATAAAAGAAAATGAACTGTATATGCTTACTATTCACGTTGATGCTGAATGGTTAAAAGACGAAAAAACAGTATATCCCATACGCATTGACCCAACAATGGAAATCAATCACAACGACGGTGTGAATGCCATTGATGATATTACAATAAACAGTAACGCAGGGTCTGATTATGATAACGACCATATATACATCGGTAAACGTAATAATTACGGTATTTCCCGCGTATTGATGAGGTTTAATTATAACTTTAAAAACCTTTTCTCTGACCAGAGAGTCATTCAGCGTGCGCACATTGAAATAAGAGATATTATGTGCGAGTCCACAAGCATGACTGTATATGCAAGAATGTTTAAAGGTGCTGACTGGGGAGAAGATAATAATACAAGTTGGGAAAGTGTTTCACAAGGTGAAGATACACACAGTATGCCGGGTGTTACGGTAAACTATAGTTTAGGAAATGCAAAAGACCCGAAACACCGCTATAAAATAAATATTATGGACGCGATGAAATATTGGGTTAGCGGTGAATATGATTATAGACAGGGAATAGTTTTAAGAGCACCTGACAGTGTGGAAAACGGTACGACAGAGTTATATAAGACCTTTGGTTCATACCAGCATACAAGTTATAAACCAAGCCTTGTAATAACTTACCTTGACCATGAGCAGAATTGTGAGCCGTACGGATATCTTGATGCGGTCGAAAGCACAAATATTCGCGGTTGGGCGTGGTGTATTGATGCACCGAATATCCCGGTCAGAGTTAAGCTGTATCTTGAAAATCAGACAACGGGAGTAACATACGACCCAATAATTGTTGAGGCAACCACACCCCGCCCCGATGTAGAGTCGGCAGGCTATGGCACAGGTGATTATGGTTTCAGATGTAATATTGATTGGTCAAGTTATACGCCGGGATATTATAAGGTTACAGCAAAAGCCTTGAGTATGAACGGCACGACCACAGAGTATCTATTAAACAATGGTACAAAGTATTATAATAATCCGACATATACGCAATTTTTAAACAACGGAGAATATTATATTAACAACGATGAGTATGGAAAATATTTAAAGAATAGTTCAAACACTCTCGCGGTACAGTCAGGACTTCTTGCTGACCTTGGAAATACAATAAAATGGAAGTTGCAAAAATATAACGGAGGATATACCATAAGCAGTATTTCAAATCCGTCGTTATATTTGTCCGTATCGTCAAGCACAAGTTCTGATACTGTGCAGTTTGTTTCTCCCGGAACTAATATTCCTTATGAGTGCGTGTGGGATTTAAAAATATCCAGTGGATGCTATTTAAGAAATAGATATAACGGAAAGTATCTTTATACTAATAGCAGTGGATTATATGTAAGTTCAAGCGTGGGAACATATAACACTGTTACAAACCGTGAACATACATGGCGTATTGTTAATACAAGTGAGTATGGTAATATATCGGGTGGTTCTTACCAAGAACTTCAAATTGGTTTTTCAATTAACACATTGGTTACTGATATAGGTTGTTCTAAAAAAACTATAGTAAATAAATATCCATCTAATGCACTTTGGACAGATATTAAAGATTTTTCATATTCATTTTTATCTGGAACCCCTGGTTGTGTGACATTTGATAATGAAACGGGAATTGCAACTGGTAATAAAATTGGTGTTGCAAAATATATTGCAACGCACAAAGTGACACAAATGGCATATACATTTACAGTATATGTTGATAGTTACACATATGAACTTGTTAATTTCTTTGGATTTGATTCTGATGCCGCGCTACTGATTCGAGATTTATATAATCGTGTTGACAATGAGTATAGTTCGAAATCAGAAAAGTATAAAGCATGGGTTGCTTCAAGAGTATTATCAGAGTTTTCGTACGATAATAGTACAACGTATTTTGGAATTGTATCGATAAACAAATGGGATGATGTAGCCAGTTCAGTAACATCACCAGGAAATAGAAAATTATATTTTGTTAATACTTTGGGCTATACTGAAGATGAATATGATAAAATTAATATAGCACTGTCAAATCAGCATATAGCCGAACAAACAAGCGATTTCACTCATATGCAATTTTCACTCGCAGCTCGCCTTGCTTATCGACTTGGTGAGACTGGGATATTGTCGAATATATATACATTAAATGATAAT
>JAZOQN010000021.1:0-36808 GCA_045656125.1 Acutalibacteraceae bacterium | reverse complement strand
TTTAACTTCTGCATCAACTTCATCGTCAGTAACTACAACTTTAACTTTTTCAGCCTTTAATCCCTTATAGCCGTCAATTTCAACCTCAGGCATAACAGTGATAACAATCTTGAACTCTACACCTTCGGTCTTGCTGATTTTAACAAGGTCAAAATCAATCTTGTCATCAACAAACTGTAACTTAGACTCGGTAATAGCCTCGTCAACTGCTACGGGGTAAAGAATGTTAAGAGCGTCCTCAAAGAAGACCGACTCACCGTAATATTTTTCGATAATACCCATAGGGGCTTTGCCCTTTCTAAAACCGGGCACATTGATTTTTTTACCGTTCTCGGCATAAGCCTGCTTGATAGCCTCGTTGAACTTTTCGGCGTCAACACTGATTACCAATTCATAACGGTTTGTTTCTTTTTTACTGAATTCCTTAAGCATAATAAATCCTCCCAAAAATTCTCAAATTACTATACCACATAATTTCAGAATTTTCCATAGTTTTTTTACAAAAAATGTAATATTTTGAAAATTTTATCAAATTAATCAATTATTGTATAAAATTTGCTTGTTATTTTCTTAACTTTCACAATAATTAAAAGACATTTTCACAAAATAATTCTAAAAGGAGTAAAATCAATACAGTCACAAGACACCAATTTAAAACGTATACCATCAAACTCGGTTACAGATTTATGAAGACCCGAACCGTGAATATGACCATGATAAACTGTTTTAATGTTATATTTTTTTAAAACATCTAAAATTTCATCACATTTAGAATCTTCATAAACGGGCGGATAATGTAAAAACACAATCGGTTGAAGTCCTTTTTTTATACAATCGCTAATGGACATTTCAAGTCTGCCCGCTTCACGCAAAATAACCTTTTTTTCGGCTTCGGGTTTGTCAAAAAACCAACCACGGCTACCACAAATACCTACTCCTTCGGCTTCAACCGAATTATTGAAAACACAATTTACCGTTTTGATATTATTTTCATCAAAAAAAGCATTAAGCTTTTTCATTGTACTCCACCACAAATCGTGGTTACCTTTTAAAATAATTTTCTTGCCCGGCAAAGAGTCTAAAAATTGAAAGTCCTTTAAACTTTCCTCTAATTTCAATGCCCATGAAATATCACCGGGGATTACAACTGTATCATTCTCCCCCACAACGCGTTTCCAATTTGCCGTAAGACGTTCCATATAGTTCTTCCAACCATAGAACACATCCATCGGTTTATCTGCGGACAGTGACAAATGCAAGTCTGAAATAGTAAAAAGTGACATCTGTCACCCTCCTTTTTTGAGATTAATTTTATCGTTTTCGGTTAAAATAATTGTGTCCCAATAAGGACTTAAACAAAAAAATCAAGGAGAAAACAAAAATGAACGAGAATTGCGGATGCAAAATTTCGGGTATTAAGTGCGAGGTTGAGGCTTGCCGTTATCACACAAAGGATAACTGCTGTGATGCAGGTTGCATCGAGGTTGTTCACCACAACGCACAGACTTCTTCTGAGACCGCTTGCGGTACTTTCCAGCAGAAGTAATCCCGAAATAATTAGGCAAAACGGACTGTCGGTAATCGGCAGTCCTGTTTTGTTATTGTTAAAATTTATTTTATTTTAAGGAATTTGAGAACAACATCAATCATTTCTGTTTTCTCGCAAACGTTGTTAAATCTCGGTGTTGCACCCTTTAATGCCTTAATAGGTGCCGGTGCATCAGTACCGGTTGCCGACATTAAAGCCTCTACCATCTGGAACTCATCATTTGAGCATTTTGTTTCGTCAACTGCCTTTAATACAGAAGCCGAGAATTTATAAGGAGATGCTGTCGATGCAATAACGGTCGGTGTTTTATCAGATGAATTTTCAACATACTCGTCATAAACCTTAACAGCAACGGCAGTATGTGTATCCAAAAGATAATTATACTTATTGAATTTATCCTTAATGGTTTTCAATGTTGCAGTATCGTCACAGCAACCGCCGGAGTAAAGTACCTGCAATTTTTCTAACATTTCACCGCAAATTGAAAACTCACCGGTTTCAGCCAAAGATTTCTGCAATTCTGCAGTCTTTTCGGCATCATTACCGCCCAAGTGATAAAGCATACGCTCCAAATTGCTCGAAATTAAAATATCCATAGAGGGCGATGCTGTTGTAAAGAATTCACGGTTACGGTTATATTTACCGGTTTTGATAAAGTCGGTCAAAACATTGTTGGCGTTAGATGCACAAATCAATTTTTTGATAGGAACACCCATACATTTTGCATAGTAAGCGGCAAGAATGTTACCGAAGTTGCCGGTAGGCACAACGACATTAAAGCCATTTTCCAAATTCTCACCGTTTTTAAGCAAATCGCAGTATGAAGATACATAATAAACAATCTGCGGTACTAAACGGCCCCAGTTAATCGAGTTAGCACTTGAGAATTCCATACCGTGTTCTTTGAGCAAAGCCTTAATGCTCGAATCAGTAAAAATCTTTTTAACTCCACTTTGAGCATCGTCAAAATTACCGTTAATTGAGCACACAAAAACATTGTTACCTTTTTGTGTGTCCATTTGAAGTTTCTGCATAGGACTAACGCCGTTATTAGGATAGAAAACAACTATATCGGTGTTTTCAACGTCACTAAAACCTTCCAAAGCAGCTTTACCGGTATCTCCCGAGGTAGCAACTAAAATTACAGTTCTGCCCTTGCCCACCTTTTTTGCAGAGGTAGTAAGCAAGAACGGCAACAACTGTAAAGCCAAATCCTTAAATGCACAAGTAGGTCCGTGCCAAAGTTCTAAAATATACTCGCCATTATCGATTTTTTTAAGAGGTGCAGGCTGATTATTATCAAATGTGCCACTATATGCACCTTTTACGCAATAATCTAACTCATCTTCTGTAAAATCGGTCAAATAAAGTTTTAAAACTTCCTTTGCACGACCTATGTAATCAAGTTCTGCAATACGCTCGAAATCAGCCTTAGACAGTGACGGGATTGATTCAGGAACAAACAGTCCGCCTTCATTTGAAATGCCCTGCGAAATCGCAGTAGCGGCTGAAACCTTGATATTAGCATCTCTAGTACTTGTATACAACATAATTTAAACCATCCTTTAAGAATAACAATTAAATTTTATTTTACACTATATTTTTCAGTTTGTCAAAACCCTATTGTAAAATTTTAGCGAATTTTCAAAAAATATTTTTTTCACTATCGATTTTGAAATGTTTTTATCAATTAAATATCGACTTAATTTATTAAGGTGAGAAGCCTTTGATAGATTTTTATGCATTCTTGCACCGTCAAAATCAGTACCTAAACTCAAATTATCTTCTAACCCAAGTTCCAGACAGTGCATAACTGCGTTATAGAAGCCTAAATACGGGTCTTCACCTATAAAATCAGGATACACCGCCAAACCTACAATCCCATCTTTATCTTTTATCAATACCAATTGCTCATCAGTAAGATTCCTTTTGTGTTCAACAGTTGAAAAAACACCGCTATGCGTTGCAACAACACTGTCGGCTTTTTCGACAACCTCAAAAAAGCTTTTTGGGTTTAAATGTGACAAATCAACCGTTAAATAAAAACGGTTGATTTCTTTTAAAATTTCCTCGCCGAGCAACGTTAAACCACCGTCGTCTAAACATCCTCCGGCTAATGGGTTATTATAATTCCAAGTAAGCGACACTGTTCTAATCCCATCAAAATACATCTTTTCGACAAATTTCGGATTAAAATTGGGAACTCCGCCCTCTACCGAAAGCAATGCCTTAATCCCGTCACCTTGCAAAGAGTCAGCGTCAGTGCAAATTTTAACACCCCAATTTTTCAGGGCGTTTTTACCGTACTGTAAAACCTCGGTATACCTATATGCAGTATCGTTGATTTTAGGATGTATAAACACCGCAAAAGTTTGTACTGCTGTTTCAAACTGCGACAGTTCAAACACATTCACAGCAAGTGAATCATCATCTAATGTTGTTTTTCTGTCAAAGAGTTCACAAAATGTATCACAGTGTAAATCAAAAATTTTCAAAATCATCAGCTCCAAATGCGTTTTCAAAATAATTCAACCGCATTGAGCCATTGTCACTAACGAACACTTCAGCAACATCAAACCTAGGTTTTAACCCAAAGCCGTTGTGCTGTAAATATATGTTTGCAGTGACGTAAATTTTACGCTGTTTATGTTTATTTACATATTCATAAGGACGAACGAGCGAGGTTTCCTTGCGGGTTTTAACCTCTACAAACAAAATCTCGTCGTTGTTTTCGGCAATAATATCAATTTCACCAAATTTAGTACGGTAATTTTTTGACGAAATAATATAACCCTTTTTCTTTAAGTACTCGGCTACAAACTCCTCACCGGTGTTGCCTATTACCTGCGTTTTACCCATTATTTACCCTCGAAAAAGCTTTTTAAAAAACTTAATCTATGTATCGGTAAAACACCGTATTTTTTTATAGCATCATAATGTGCCGCAGTACCGTATCCCTTATGCTTTTCAAAGCCATATTCAGGATATTCCTTAGCATATTCTAAGAGTAAACGGTCACGGGTTACTTTCGCTAAAATTGAAGCCGCGGCAATAGAACTGCTTTTTGCATCACCTTTAACGACTGTTTCACACTGCACCTTTATACCGGTAGGCACACGGTTGCCGTCAATCAAAGCATAATCAGCAGGGATTTTCAACCCCTCAATTGCCCTATTCATAGCCAAATATGTAGCATTTAAGATATTATACTGTTCAATTTCCTCTAATGTACCGTAAGCAACAGAATACGCTAAAGCTTTTTCAATAATTACATCATACAACGCTTCCCTTTTCTTTTCGGTCAGCTTTTTAGAGTCGTTCAACCCTTCAATATCACAATCTTCGGGCAGTATTACAGTTGCAGCACAAACAGGACCTGCTAACGGTCCGCGTCCTGCTTCATCAACACCGCAAATTAATTTAAAACCCCTTGATTTTGCATTATTTTCATATGTAAAATCCGGCATTATCTTCCCTCCGGCATTTCTAAAGTAATAGTACCTAATTTTCCACCACGGTACTCGTCCAAAAGCATTGTAGATGCACGCTCGGTATCAACATCGCCGCCACGCATCATCATACCGCGTTTTTTACCTATTGCCTGCAATAAATCATAACTATCATAATAATCATTAGGGTTAACCTTGTAACGCTCTAAAAGGCGTTCGGGATAACCTGACATCATACATTCAAGCAAACGTACCGCCAAAAGTTCTTTATCAATAACATCGTCTTTAACAGCACCGGTAAATGCTAAGTGTTCTCCGACTTTTTCGTCCTCAAATTTAGGCCAAAGTACACCTGGTGTATCAAGCAATTCAAGTCGGTCATCAATTTTAAACCACTGATTTCCTCTTGTGACACCAGGGCGGTCAGCAACACCTGCTTTGGTGATTTTCGACATACGGTTAATAAATGACGATTTACCTACATTTGGTATTCCCACAACCATTACTCTTAAAGGTTTACCGGTCATACCCTTTTGGTCGTATGATTCCAACTTGTCCTTTAAAAGAGTTTTAACCGATTTTACAAAATTATCGACGCCCTTACCGGAACGGCAGTCCATAGGAATTGCGATAATACCCTCACTGCGAAACTTTGAAATCCATTTATCAGTAGCCTTGCTGTCTGCCATATCACACTTATTAAGCAGAATAAGTCTCGGTTTATCTTTAACAATACCCGTCAGTTCCGGATTACGGCTGCTGACGGGTATTCTTGCATCTGCGATTTCAGCAACGGCATCAATAAGCGGCAAAACCTTTTCAATCTGACGTTCGGTTCTTTTCATATGACCGGGATACCACTGAATGTTCTGCATTTTAACTCTCCGTTTCTGTTTAATACAAACTTCCTATCTTTTCAATTGGAAAAACTCTATAAATAGCTTTTCCTAAAATCTGACGACAATCAACAAAACCAATAACTTCAGTACGACTGTCTAACGAAACTTCTCTATTATCACCTAACACAAATACGTGATTTTTAGGTACTTGAATCGGATAATCGTATTTACCTAAAAGACCTGAAGCAATAATCTCTTCAGTATAGACATCGCCAACGAATTCATCACTGACTTTAAGCATATTTAAACGGTCTTCTCCGACATAAACATTACCGCTTGCAATCTCAACCCATTGTCCTTCAGTCGCAATAACACGTTTTATAATAGGTATATTATCATAAACCTCACTGGAAATAACAATAATATCACCATATTTTGGTGTATAAAACACATCGGAAATAATAACACGTTCGCCGTCTTGAAGAGTAGGATACATTGAATCACCGTCAATTTTTACCTGACGAAAAAGGAAGGTAAACACTAAAAGCAGTACCATTACGGTCAAAACCACAGAATCAATCCATTCATAAGCTTCAGCCCAAACGCTTTTTGTTTCTTTAATCTTGCTGTTTTGTTGACAGTTTTTTTCTTCCTGCACTGTGTTCACCTCATTTCAAATTTAAAAAAGAAGGAAACAAGCTTAACCTGTTCCCTTCCGTTTTTCATTAGATTAGATTTGCTCTTTAACCTTAGCAGCCTTACCAACTCTATCACGGAGATAGTAAAGTTTAGCTCTACGTACTTTACCGTTTCTAACAGTTTCAACCTTAGCAACGTTGGGTGAATGTACCGGGAACACACGCTCTACACCAACACCGTAAGATACACGGCGAACAGTAAAGGTTTCTGCGATACCACTGTTGTTCTTAGCAATAACAGTACCCTCGAACATCTGAATTCTTGACTTGTCACCTTCGGTAATTCTTACATGAACGCGAACGGTATCACCAATTTCAACCTTAGGTGCATCTGCCTTCATATTTGCGGCAGCTAAATTTTTAACGAAATCCATTATTATTTCCTCCTTAAATTTTATATCAGACGTTCATACCCGAAATTCGACAGAGGACCGCCCGCTTTGGTGTCGTTAAAACGGCATCAAACCCATCGGCAAGGAAACCGACGAAATTAAATGCTCAAGTATATTACCACACTTCTTTGAAAAAAGCAAGTGTTTTTTTAAAATTTTTAATAATTATCTGCCTTAACCTCAAAATAGCTCTGTGGGTGAGAACAAACGGGACACATATTAGGTGCGGATTCACCAATATGAATATGACCGCAATTTAAGCATTTCCAAACCTTAACCTCTGCTTTTTTAAAAACTTCCCCGTTTTCAACATTTTCACAAAGTTTCATGAAACGCTCATTGTGTTCCTTCTCAATATTACCAACCTTTCTGAACAACATGGCAATATCGGTATAGCCCTCTTCATTAGCTTCAGCCTCAAACTGCTTATACATTTCACTAAACTCGTACCACTCACCTGCTGCAGCATCTTTTAAGCTTTCGGCGGTAGAAGGTACCTTTTCACCATGCAACAGTTTAAACCAAATTTCAGCATGAGCACGCTCATTTTCAGCAGTTTCATTGAAGAAACGGCTAATTTGCTCATATCCGGCCTTTTTTGCTAATTTTCCGTAATATGTGTACTTATTTCTCGCTTGACTTTCACCTGCAAACGCAGCCATTAAGTTTGCATAAGTTTTACTTTTCTCAAATTCCAACGTAAATTACCTCCAAAATTAATTTACGTTATCTTTACCAAAAAAAGTAAAATTATTACGGTTCTACAATTAAATCCTGAATATTTTTAAGCTGATAATCAATATTTTTTAAAAGTTCAGGTTGTTTCAACGCCGCTTGGGCACCCTTTACAACCGAATATTCTGCATCGTCTCTGACGTAAACATCGGCATTAAGATTTTCAGCTATCATATCACACATACCGTTTGTTAACGCTCCGCCTCCGGTTAAATGAATACGGTCACACATGACATCTGCAACAATATCTGGCGGTGTTCTTTCAACAACTGAATTAATTGCTTGAAACAAGGCTGCCGCCGTATCCTTCATAGCCAAATATACATCAGTAGAGGTAATCTCAAATAATTCAGGCAACCCTGAGAACAGGTTGCGTCCCTTTGCTTTGATAACAATCTCTTCTTTTCGCGGTACAACCGAGCCTATCTGCTTCTTTATATCCTCAGCCGTAAGGTTACCAATAAATATATTAAACTCCTTACGAACGTATTTAACAATAGCATCATCAAAATCTATTGAGCCTATCGGTGCTGAATCGCACTGAACGATACCACCTGCCGAAAGCATTGCAATATCGGTAACTCCTGCACCAATATCAACAATCATTTTGCCGCCGGCACGTGAAAAATCAATACCCATACCGAGAGCCGCTGCAACTGCGGAATCAACAACCTGTACTTTGCGACCACCTGCAATTTCAGCTGCATTTTCCAATGAACGACGCTGAATTGAATTAGCACCCGAAGGCATAGCTATAATAACTCTGGGTTTAATCAAGTGCTTGCCCAAAGATTTAGTCATATAATCAGTTAACATCTGTTCAGCCAAATCATAGTCAGCAATCATACCACGCTGAATAGGAAAAACTGTTTCCAAATGCTCCGGCAGTCTTCCAATCATATCGCGAGCAGTATCACCAAAATGAATAGGTTCCCATGTTTCACTGTCAACTGTTACAACCGAAGGTTGCTCAAGCAATATTTTATTTCCACTCAACAGTACTGTTTTTGAAGTACCTAAGTCAATAGCCAAATCAATAGGCACAGCTTGTCGCCTCCTTTTCGCGAAGTCATTTTATTAATTATACGTCATTTTGGTCTGTTTTACAAGATTTATTTAATGTCAACAGTGCAGTTGCACAATAAACCTTTTCAGCACCGGCTAATCTCAATTGTTTAGCACACTCATTTAAAGTGTATCCCGTAGTTTTGATGTCATCAATCAACAAAACAGTTTTCCCGTCAAGCCGTTTTTTGACTTTAAACGCACCTTTAACATTTTGCTGTCTTTCATTATGAGAAAGGTTGTGTTGTCCTTTTGTCTGCCTAACCTTTTTAATAACGTTCTTATTTAGTTTAATTCCCGATTTTTTCGAAAACACCCGTGCTAACAATTCAACCTTATCATAATGCTTATTAATTAAATCTTTTTTAGTACTCGGGACAATCGTGATAATATCAATTTTGACATTAGGAAACTGCTTTATGAAACAATTATACATTTCATTGCCGAAATAATCTGCTACAAATGGTGCATTTTGAAATTTCATCATATAAACACCACAACGAGCCGCACCTCTGTTATAAAACGGTGCCGCAACTCCGCTGAAAAGATAGTGGTAACGTTTGCACTCGCAGTCATGCTTCTCATTACCGCAGAATTTACAAACCTTGTTTCCAATCCTGTCTTTTAATATATCACTAAAACACTTTTCACACGGATTGTAATTATGATTTAACTCTCCGCAACAAGGACACCTTGGTGGATAAATAAAATCTAAAATATAATCTAAAAATTTCATAAATCACCATTAAGCATTGTCTTTAATGCTGTATATCTTAAGGTTTTGCGGTCGTTTTGAGCCATACTTTCCAAAACCTGACGGCTTCCGACAACCACCAACATTTTTTTAGCCCTTGTAACAGCAGTATAAAGCAAATTACGGTATTTCAAAGGATGCGGGAAATCTAACAAAGGCAACACAACACAGTCAAACTCGCTACCCTGACTCTTATGTACAGTAACTGCGTATGCCAATTCAAGTTGTAAAACTTCATCACCTGAATACTCGGCAACTCGATCAATAAATCTTACGGTTAACGTACGGTTAGAGACATCTATTTCTTCCAAAACGCCTACATCACCGTTAAAAACACCCATACCTACATTGCCGTTATCATCTTCCCAAACAATATCATAATTGTTTTTAATCTGCATAACCTTGTCACCACGACGTAAAACAAAGCCTTTGATTTCTATTTCGGGTACTCCTTCAACCGGCGGGTTCAATTGTTGCTGAAGTATATTATTAAGATTTACAGTACCCAATTCAAGTTTTTTGGAAGGACAAAGTACTTGTATATCATCAGTTGGTGAAAAACCGTAAGCTTCGGGCAAACGGCAACAACACAAATCCGAAACTAAACTTGCTGCACGTGATGCGGTTTTGCTTTCAAGCATGAAAAAGTCTGCATCGTGACGGTCTAATTCCAGCTTTTCTCCTGCAATTATACGATGAGCATTAACAATAGTCAAACTTTCCAAAGCTTGTCTAAATACTTTGTTAAGGCGGATTGAAGGAAATTTATCAGATAAAATTAAATCCCTCAAAACATCACCGGCACCAACCGAAGGTAATTGGTCAGTATCGCCAACCAATACCAAATGTGAACCCAATCGCAAAGCCTTTAACAATGCGTCAAACAGTACAACGTCAACCATTGACATTTCATCAACGATAATTGCATCATACTCTAAAGGATTTTTTTCATTACGAACAAAAATATGCTTTTTTCCGTCATCAGAAGTACCGACTTCAAGTAATCGGTGAATGGTTTTAGCTTCCTTTTCACAAAGTTCGGTCATTCGTTTTGCCGCACGACCGGTAGGAGCAGCCAACGCAACTTTCAAACCGCGGTTTTCAAACACCTTAATAATTCCGTTGACAGTAGTCGTTTTACCCGTACCCGGACCGCCAGTTAATATGAAAATTCCCGACTCAACACTTTCAGCAATAGCTTTTCGCTGTAATTCATCAAATTCTATCCCTAACTCTCTACCGGCTTTATCAATTTCACGCTCGGTAACAGGCTTTTCGCGATTACCCAATGTTAGTTCGGTTAACATTCTGTTTGCAATATACTTTTCGCAAGAATATTGTTCACTTAAAGCAAGATAGGCTTGTCCATCAATATTTACGTTAAAAAGTTCTTTTCGCGATAATAAATCTTCAACACCATCGTCAACCAAGCCACCGCTAATGTCAATTAATTTTGAAACAATTTCCATTACTTTTATTCTCGGCAAGCAAGTGTGACCGTTGAAAAGATTATGACGGATAACATACAAGACAGCGGCACATATACGTTCGATATTGTCATCAGGAATATTCAATTGCTTTGCAATATCGTCAACACGCTCAAAATCAAAATCTATACCCTGACAACATAGCAGATACGGATTTTCCTCTAACATATCCGCAACATTTTCACCTAAAACCTTAAATGCTGTAACCGCTTCATCGGCAGTAAGCCCAAATTTTGAAAGTTTTAAGCAAAGTTCCCTCAACGATTTTTTACCTTTTACCTCATCTTGTATCTGTAAAGCTTTTTGTAAAGTAACACCTTTAACAGTGGCTAACCTTTGAGGCTCATTTTCCATAACCTCAAAGGTTTTATCACCAAAAAACTGTACTATTTTTTTAGCGGTTGCAGGTCCGATTCCTTTTATTGCACCCGATGAAAGATACTTTAGGATTGCAGCCGAACCCGAAGGCAATGTTTTAACAAATGTAACTGCACGAAATTGCTGACCGTATGTACTGTGAACTGTAAATTTGCCGGTTAACTCAATTTCTTCGCCCACAGTAACACCATAAAGATTACCTACAACTGTTTCTGTATATCCATTATTTTCTAGTTCCAAAACAGTAAAGCCCGTATCTGCACTGCTGAAAACAATATGTTTTACTGTTCCGCTGATGATTTCTAATTTTTCATCCATTTAAGGCTTCACCGTCCTTTCAGTTAAAAAAATTTATAAACTCTCTTGCTTTATCAAAAGGCACAAATTTGATTTTGCTATTCTTTAATACCGACTCACAATAATATGCCATCTCATCGTCCAAACCGCCGTCAACAGCATAAACAGTAGCATCTTTTAAAGCATTGTCCCATTCAAGTGTGTCAATCAGCATTTGTACTTCTATATCGGGTTGCTCTTTTAATAAAACTGCATAAATTCGGTTCTTGCATCCGGACGATGCAAGGCGTAATGCAAACCATTTAATTATTGATACACAACCAATAATACAAAGAATAATTGCCAATATACCAAAGAATGTTTCTGTCATATTATCACCCTTTATATACTATGAAAAATATATAAAGGTGCTACAAAAAACCGACCGTCGTGCCTTAAAATCGGCTCGGCAGTCGGCAAATATACAATTATTTTATTTCAATATTAGTTTCAGCAGGATTAACCGAAATTGCCCAAGCATAACACGATGCTGATGCCGCCGTAACCTTAATCGTTTTAGTCACGGTTGACGCAGTTGTTATACCGGTTAAATCCACAGTTAAATTGAAATCCTTTGCCGTAACTTTACTTGTTTTATTTCGGTCATAACAAACCTTAACCTTAATAGACTTATTAGTAATAACCGAATTTGCGGTCATACCTTGCGGCAAACCGATAAACTGAATGTTTGACGGCTCAAGTTCAATATTAGCAGTAGCCAATCTACCAAACTTCAAAGCAACAGTAACTTCTTCGGTGCCGTCAACAACCTCAACCCCTTCGGGTAAAATAAACGAAACGTTAAAAGAGGTGCTATTTGAAGTAACCTTCATAAAATCAATAGCCGAAAGACTTAAGCCAGAAGTCAACAACCCGTCAATCGTGTCTATAGGTCCTCTTACTTTTACAGTGGACATTTTTTCTTTTGCTCTGGATTTATCACTGTATCGGTAAAGCGAATACTCCAACGGATTGGTTGAATAGCATAACGGTAAATTTTCAAACGTCGGTTTTAAACCAACTTCTGCAACCTTATAAACAACAATTCGAGCATAAATATCTCTATTATAAACCAATTGCGAAGAATCAACCAAATTGCCTAAAGAATCATAAAATTTCAATTCCGTCTCACAGTTTTGAGTTTCCGGTAAAACAGTTGTCGAAAATTTAGGAACAGCAACAATCTTTTTAACAGAAGCTACAACCTCAGACGGACCGCTTATATGAAGCAACGGAATATCAGCACCGTCAGCATTAGACTTCAAACTGCTCTTATATATTTCGCGGTCAGATGTTAAAACTTGCTGAACACTAGAAAAATCAATCTCAACAGGAATCTCGGTCGAAGTATCATAGTCATAATTCACCTGAATATAAGACGGTGAAATTTTGGAAATCTGACATCCTGAAACACCGACGCTTGCAGTAAGGTTCAAAACATAAGTGCCGGGGCGGTTAACATCGGAATAAGAAACAACCGAAACACTTATATCATTTTTTGTCACATTGCTGACAATATACCCCGGACCGCTAACAGTAACCGATACTTCTCTTTCAGTATCACCTAACGCCATCAAAACGCTTCCGCTGTCGTTAGTTTGGTTTGCAACCGAAACTTTCAAATCGGTAACAGTTATTTCTCTTGTGGGATTTTCGGTAATATCAATAACAAGCCAGAAAATGACGGCACACACAATAGAAAATGCTATCAAAAACTTCTTATTACCAAACCAACGGTTAATAGTGCCGATTGGGTTGAATTTCATTTGCCGTCACATCCTTTCGATATAAAATAACAATTATTTTTCTTTCTTAAAAGCAGAAATTATCCTAGTTAAATAACCTTTTTTCTCAACATTTTCAGTTGTAACAAGTTCTGCGTATAATTTTTCACGCAAACTCATTTGATTATAGTTTCTTGTTATAACGCCGCCGACACAAACCGATATAACTCCGGTTTCTTCGGAAACAACAACTACAACAGCATCAGAAACCTCACTCATACCAACTGCAGCACGGTGACGGGTTCCGAGTTCTTTGCTTAATTCATTATTTGAAGTTAGCGGTAAAATACATCCCGCAGAAGCAATACGTCCATCGCGAATTACCATACCACCGTCATGCAAAGGTGATTTCGGATAGAAAATGTTACCAACAAGTTCTGCAGAAACAGTAGCATCAACTTTAGTTCCGGTCAAAATAACCTCACCTATAGGAGTTGAACGTTCAAACACAATTAACGCACCGATTTTCTGCTCCTGCATAGATGCACAAGTCTTACAAACCTCATCAATGCATTTGGAGTTTGATGAAGCATCAGCGTTTCCGCCAACACCAAAACGACTTAATGACGAGTGACCGACACGTTCCAATGCACTGCGAAGTTCGGGCTGGAATATAATCGCGATAGCAATAATTGCATAATTGAAGAATTTATTGAGCAACCACTTAATACTGATAAGGTCAAGCCACTGAGCAACAAACCACGTTGCAAGCAAAAGACCCAAACCCTTTATAAGAACTTTGGCTCTTGTTTCTTTCAAAAAGCCTATTGTCTTATAAATAACATACGCAACAATCAGGATATCGAGAATATCAACAAAACGCACATCAGCAAACGCCATTAAAAGTTGTTTAAAAAATCCGGATATACTACCCCAAACACCGATAGAAGCAATTTGCATACTCTCACATCCTTTCATCATTCTTATACATTTGTATTGTAACATAAGTTAAGTGCTATAATCAATAGAAATTTTTCAAAAATTATGACTTTTTTATAAAGTTTATCAAAGTGTTAATAAAAATTTCCGCTTCTTTTAAATTGTTAAAAGCAGAAAGGCAAATTCTGACCGTTCCAATGTCAACTGTACCTATTCTTCTGTGAGCCATAGGAGCACAGTGAAGACCTGCTCTGACAGCAATATTGTTTTCAGCAAGTTTCGTAGCAACAGACGTACTATCCATCCCACTTATATTAAAGGATAAAGTTGGTACAAAACGTCCGTATTCAGGTTTTTGGGTATAAAGTTTAACGCCTCTGATTGTGTTTAACCTGCTGTAAATATACTGCATTATCCCCAATTCATGTCGGTAAATATTATCAATTTTATGCTTGTTTATAAAATCCAAACCCGCTGAAATTCCGATTATACCGGGAACATTCAAAGTGCCGCTTTCAAATCGTTCAGGGTAGTCCTCCGGTTGCTCATAACTTATTGACATTGAACCTGTACCACCCTCAGTTAACGTTTCCGGAATTTTACCCAATGCAATCAACACACCTGTGCCCATAGGTGCATACAATCCCTTATGCGGAGCTATACAAAGATAATCTATCTTCATATTGAGCATATCAATATCCAGCACTCCGGCTGTTTGGGCAGCATCAACAGCGAACGGTACACCTCTTTCGGCACAAATCTCACCAATTTCACGAATAGGCAGTACCTCACCCGTAACATTGGAAGCATGGGTGCATATTACCAATCGGGTATCATGTCTAATAAGCCTTTCAAAAGAGCGAACAGTGGCATCTCGGTCTCCAAATATTACCTCGGCATAATCAATGTCAGCCCCTGCTCTTTCAAGTTTATACAAAGGTCGTGCAACAGCATTATGCTCTAAGCTTGAGGTTACAATATGGTCACCGGGACCGCAAATACCTTTGATGACCGTATTTAATGCAGTTGTGCAGTTTGGAGTAAAAATAACCCTTTCAGGTGCATTAGCATTGAAAAAGTCAGAAAGTTTCTTTCGCGTGTTGTAAATCATCTCTGAGCACATTACCGAAGCATCGTAACCTCCGCGTCCGGGATTAACTGAGTATTCCTTTAACGCCTTTTGAACAGCATTTTGAACTTCGGGTGGCTTAACACCGGTTGTTGCGGCATTATCAAAATAAATCACCTTCTCACCTCCCTTTTGAATGCTCACTCAATAGAAATAATCCTAATGTTGTTTTGCTCTAATATTTCCAAGGCTCTTTGAGCATTGTCAGCCGATACAACTATACCGAAAAGACATCCTGCGGCAGTTCCGCCCTGCACTTTTTTTATTTCAGCAGAAATGCCATTTTGCTTTAATATTTCACGGCCTTTATTACTAAAGGTCGAAGTAGTAGTAACAAGTTTGACCTTATTCATTATTTATCCCTCCGTTTTTATCTCCTTTAATGGATAAGTTGTATAATCCTACCCATACATATTATGACAGTTTATTGAATAAAGGCACTAAAAAACAAAAGACTGCTCATATAGAACAGTCTTTAAAGATTATTTTTTGTATTTAATATTTCTCAAGGTGTAAAGCACAGCTGATAAAACCATTATAGCAATGCACAAACCAATCAATAAGTATGAAATACTATCCGGAATGTTATACCAAATAATATGTATAATCATAACGGCATAAAGAAGTGCTGTACAAAGTTTTCCGTGCCACAATGCACCATGAACGTGTCCGGTTGAACCAATAAGTTTTAAGTTGCCAAGTCCGTTAAAGAATTCCTTTATAATCAGCACTGCAAACGCCACCAAAACAAACGGGAAACGGCTAACTAAACACAAAAGCACCGATGCTTGAGTCAGTTTATCGGCTATTGGATCAAGAGCCTTCCCAAGCTCGCTAATCATATTAAATTTACGTGCTATAAAACCGTCCAAAGCATCCGTAAGTCCTGAAATAATGACCAAAACAGCGGATAACACATAATTGTTAAGAACTAAATATGCGTAAACAATCAGCGGTATCATCGCAAGCCTTAAAAACGACAATACATTAGGTACGGTTAGTACCTTTTTACTGCAATCATCATTTTTTACCGTCGACTTTATCGGTTTTTGCGTCTTCGGCTGAAATTTGGTCTGCATTTTCAGCATCTCCTTCTGTAATTTCTGAAGAAACATTAAAACGGTTATTTACGTCGTTACGAATTATTTTATACAACGTTGCAGCCAAAGGAACACCCAAAAGCATACCGCCGACTCCCATAACACCACCACCGATAGTAACTGCCGCCAACACCCAAACACCCGGCAATCCGATAGACGAGCCAACTACCTTAGGGTAAATAAGATTTCCTTCAATTTGTTGAAGAATTATGATGAATAATATAAAAATCAATGCCTTGACCGGCGAAACCATAAGTATTAGGAATGCACCGACTCCGGCACCAATATAAGCACCGGCTATCGGAACTAATGCCGTCAACGCTATTAATGCACCAACCATCGGAGCATACGGCAACTGTAAAATCAACATACCGACAGTACAAAGTACGCCTAAAATAACCGCCTCAACGCACTGCCCTACTATATATTTATGGAAGCTATCGTCCAACACTTGCACAAAATATTTAATTCGTTTGTAACATTTATCAGAAGCATAGCACTTCATAGCACGGTCAATCTGACCGCCAATTCTATTTTTACCCATAAGAAAATAACAAGCAAAAATAATACTTAACAAAGCAGTGACAATACCGGAAAATACCGAAGTTATAGTTACAAACACAACCTCTACAACACTGCCGATACCGCTGGTAAACATAGAAATTGCTTTAGATATCCAAGCTTGCCAATCAATTGATTTTATATAAGCAGTTGTTTTGTCGGTTAAAACATTGTACTTTTCCAAGAATCCGACAACCTTGCTTGCAGCGGCAGGAATATAATTAATAATTAACTTAATACACTCAATAAACTGCGGCAAAACAAGTCCAATAACCAATGCAATAATTGCCAACAAGGTTATAACTGCCAAAATTAAACATATCGGTCTGCGAGTTTTAACAACTGCCTTTTTAGTTGATTTTAAAAACCAATGCCTCTCGTAAAATGACATTAAAATATTAAGCGGATAAGCAATAATAAAACCAATAAGTACCGGTGTTGCGGCACCTAAAAGTGCTACCAATACTTTGGACGCAAGAGGCCAGTAAGTAATACAAAGAAATAATACGAAGATACTGATACCTATCATCGCACAAGAACGCCAACCGGGTTTTACACCATGCCATTTTCTTTTCATTTTGTCACTGAAGTTTTCGAGTTTCATTAATTTTCCGCCCTTCGCCGAAGACTTTAATATACATAATTAATATACCACAACAAACCAACTCTCGCAAGAGAATAGTTAAAATTTTACAAATTCACACATTATTATAATCATTAATGAACTTACATATTATAGAATAGCTTTGTTCGTTATTAATTATACTTACATTTTGGTTCTCACAACACACCGACAGTACAAACTCATCGACATTATAAGTTTTCACAAATTCATATTCAAAAGTTTCTAATTTATTTAGCTCAACTCGAAGTCCTAAACCCGAACGTTTTAAAATAGCCTCTTTTTTAGTCCAAACCTCAAAAAATCGAGTTTGCCAATTTTCATTATTAACGCTTATATACTCGTTTTCCTTTTCACTAAAATACCTTTCGGTAAGTTTAGGGTTAACTTGTCGTGCTTTTTCCAAATCAATACCGATGTCTCGGTCAGAAACAGCAACCGCCACCATATTTTCAGAATGTGAAATATTAAAATGAACCTGACGTTCATTTAAATACGGTTTTCCGTTTGAATCTTTTTCAAAAACAAGATTTCGATTATTAAATCCAAAACTCGTGCAAAGAACGGCCCTTAATAACACATCAGCAAATAACGTTTGAAGTCGGTTTTTATTGTTCTTAATACTCAAAATCTTATTTTTTCTCTCTTGGCCAACCAAATCAAGCATTTTTATATATTCATCACCTGCCGGCTCAAATAACTTCAACAAATAAATATTAGCCATCCTCTGTCACCTCTTTCCATAAAATAATATACCTTTGCCATAATCTTTGTCAATACAAACTAAAAAAATAGTAAATATGCAAATAATTTCAACAAAAAATATAAAATTAGATGGTTTTTCTATTGCATTTTGTTTACAAATATGATAAAATTAACCTGCAAAGTAGTGAGCTTTAAGCTCAAACTTTGGTAATCACCGGCAGCTTGGAAGTTGTTTATTAACCCTAAAGCCGATTAATTGGGTTATAAAGTTCTTAAAAGATGTCGTGAAAGACCAATATTTTTTTATGGAGGTAATTTATAAAATGACATTTAAGAGAATTCTCTGTCTTGTTTTCGCACTGTGCTTAATGGTTTCTGTTATGAGTGCTTGCGGCGGCAAGAAAAAAGGCAATACTTCTTCTACTCCCAGCACATCATCAAAGTCTGATGAAATTGTTGCCATCGACCCCGATATGACAGGTTGGGAAGATTTCGACCCGTATGCAACCATTCCTGAATCAAGCAAAGGTGTAACAGTTCGTTACGCAACTTGGCTTAACCAGTGGGAAGACATCGGTGGTTACACCCTTTCAAACGTCAAAAATGATATCGGCATTGACGTTGAGCTTTTCATGGTTCCTCAGGATGGATATGTTAATAACATTTTAACAAAAATCGCTTCTAAAGACATTCCTGACGTATTTATCTCTAACGAAGGTGAGGGTGCTTTCCCTATCACTCTTCAAATTGCAGCACCTGTAAACAAGGTTTCATCTGTTAACCTTAAGGATCCCCGTTTCGACCAGATTTTCCTTCAGGATGCCACTATTGAAGGTAATACATATTATCTCAACACCGTAGGTACCCCTGTCGGCAACGGTAACATGGTATTCTACAACAAGCGTTTGTTCGAAGAGCAAGGCTTTACAACTCCTGAAGAGCATTTCAACAACGGTACCTGGTCTTGGGATACCCTTTTAAAATGTGCAAAGGATATTAAGGCTCTTGGTGACGACTATAGTGGTATTCACCTTGAATTAGATATTCTTGCAGGTTCTGTAGGCACTTCTATCACCAAGTATAACTTTAGTACCCACACTTTCTCTAACAACACTCAGGACCCCACGCTCTTAAAGGCTTATCAGTGGTATGCTGATGCTAAAGAACAAGGTTATCTCGACGGTAACCTTGGTGCTTTCACCAGCGGTAAATGTGCTTTCTATATCCGTGGACCTTACGGCTTGCAGACCAAGGGTTACTTTATGGACATGGACTTTGAAGATGTAGGCTTCGTTTGGTTGCCCTCTTTCAATGAAGGCGAAAAGGGTCTTATCTCCTCCATTTACGGTGCTCACGGTATTGTTGACGGTGCTCCCAACGCAGACGCCGCCGGTTACTTCATCCGTTACTGGTTAGACTATAAGAACTGGGACCTCGAAAACACATTCTTCTCTGTTGCAGCAGGTCAGTTCTATTACAAGATTAACGAAGCAACCCCTAGAGAAAAGTATTTCAACTTTGACTGGTCCACTGCTGTTCTCGGAGGCCAAACAAACGTTAACACTGCATACTATAACGCTATCAGCCAATCATCTTCTGCTGCTATGAAGACAACTCTTGACAGTTTGAGCAACATCGTTGATGCTTCTGTTGAAAAAGCTAACGAGCTCATCAATGACAAGATTGCTGCTGACCGTGTGAAATACGGTGCATAATTTAGATTTTAATATCTAAGTACTAAAAGTAAAAACCTCTCCGCTCAGGCGGAGAGGTTTTTTATTGATTAGATTAAAATTTAAAAAATTATTTATTATCCCAAAGATTGTTTTCACACTTATTAAAAAATTTGCGAACGGTCTTTTGATAACTCTTTGTATCAATAACATAACTCATGCCATGTCCGGCTCCGGGAACAATCAATAACTGCTTAGGAGCTGACGTTGCAAGATAATTTTCAAATGTCATATCAATCGGCACAAACTTATCATCAGAGCCATGAATAAACAGTACGGGACGTGTGTTGACTTTTAATGCATCAATAGTAGAATAATCGTCACCGCTGAAATTAGCTTCCTTTTTTAAGATAGCATTTGCTATTGGATAAGTAACCTTCTCATTCATTTTTAAATTATTATCCAAAACGTGCTTCCATATTGCATGAGGCGAAGTGAAACCGCAATCAGAAATAATACCTTTAACGCAATCAGGCAATTGACAACCCGACGTCATAAGCACAGTAGTAGCACCCATGGAAATTCCTAACAAATAAATAGGTAAATCATTACCAAAACGCTCTACAATATATTTTACCCACAATGCACAGTCATTTCGCTCCAGCACTCCAAAACCAATAAAATCGCCCTCACTGTCATTCGTTCCTCTTTGGTTAGGCATCAGCATTATACAGTCTTCATTGTGCAGAAAATCGATAGAGCAACAAAAATCAGTCCACCAATTTGACCGCCATCCGTGCATTGCAAGCACAATTCTTTTAGGGTTTTCACAACCATATAAACTACCAGTCAAATTAAAACCTTCGTCACTGGTAATTGAAACCTGTTCAACCGGAAGTTTTTTTACTTTATCAGCCAATACTGCCAAATCTTTAACCATTGGGTCATCCAACAACCCGCCAGTAATTTTAGACTGAAATTTATGAGGCAATTTAACCTTAACGCCTTCACGTTTTACTGCTGCATTAACAAGCAACCTACCCGACAAGTATGCTGCACCAGCCAAAGCTGCAGTACAAAAACCGGCAGCAACAAGTAAACCTTTAGTGCTTTTTTTCATTTATTCCTCCGAATATGTTTATCTTATAAACCTAATACCGTGATGAACATTCTCAATTGTTACATCACCCTCACTCTCGGCATGCTCACCGTCAAGCGACCAATCAAGTTTACCATCATATTTAATATTGACCTTCGAGGATTTATAGAACTCAATTTGTCCGTTATCAAAATTAGATGTTGTAATAGCAGTAATAATTTTATTAAGTTCAATTAAATTCTTCGGTCTTTTAACCAACGCAACCTCAAAAACGCCGTCACCCATATCAACTAATTCATCGCGGAGTTTAACAATACCCGCAACCGAGGTTGAATTAGTTGCCGAAACAAAAATATACTCTCCCGAAACGGTAATATTATCCATTTCAATGGTCAAATTATAACTTTTAATTGCTGCAATTTCCTTAATACCGCCTAAAACATAAGCAAAATGTCCCAATACATTCTTAATGTCTTGAGATACGCTATATGATGAAGCGGTAAAAGCCCCAAAACAAGCAACATAAGTGAAATATCTCTCACTGTTAAACCTACCGACATCAATTAAGTTAACATTACCATTAGCAATGGTTTTTGCTGCAATTTTAGGTGTGCCTGAAAGCTTCATGCTTGACGCAAAATCGTTGGTACTGCCCGCAGGGATATAGCCTAAAGGCAACTTACTTTCAGCCTGCATAAGTCCACTGATGGTTTCGTTTAAAGTACCGTCACCTCCAAAACACACAACCGACTCAAATCCGGCAGATTCTGCGTTTCTTGCAAACTCGACAGCATGCCCTCTTTTCTCTGTCAATTTAACAGTAACTTCATAACCGTTAACCTGCAGAGTTTTTATAACATCAATCAAAGTTGTTTTGGATTTCATTTTACCTGAAACAGGATTAACAATAAGCAATAATTTCTTCATATTTCCCACCCGAAATCTTACTTGGATAAACGTTTTTCGCAATATATTTTTTGAATTTTATTAACAATAAAACAGCTTGCAAATGCTATTGCAACACCTAAAACTATACCGGCTAAAACATCTGTCGGATAATGGACATATAAATACAAACGCGAAAATGCAATAACCGACGCTAAAACAATTGCCGGAATTCCAAACCGCTTATCGTTTATAAGCAATACAGTTGCTGCCTCAAAACTTGCCAACGTATGTCCCGACGGAAATGATTTATCTGAAAGACGTTCAATCAACAACTCCATCTCAACGCCCGGCATATCATACGGTCTTATACGGGCAACTAACGGTTTTAATGTTAGGTTACCGATAACCAAGCCTAAAATCAAGGCAACGCCTGCCATAATACCTGTTTTACGTGTTTTTTTGAAAAATAGCAAAACTATCGCAACTATAATCCAAAATATACCCGCATCTCCTAATTTAGTTATAACAGGTAAAACCTTATCCAAAAAAGAACAACGTAAATATTCCTGAATAAAATCTAATATTTTCAGTTCAAACGCGTTCATTCATACACCCTCTAATCATTATTCACCATATCATAAATTAAATACTTACCGTCAACATATCTCAAATACAAAGTTACATCAATAATCTCAATATGTTCCTTGTTTGAATAATTTATCAGTGTGTTTTTTAAGTATACTCTGCAAGAGAATACTTCATTAGTATATTTACAGAAATTTTCCGCCTTTTCTTCGGAAATTCTATGTTCCTTATGCTTCCACAACCAAGTTACAGAAACATCTCTGATATTAGTATAAAGTCTTGATTTAGAATCAAGGAAAGGTGCAACATAAGAAAACGCACCCTTATTTGAGAGGAACCTAGCATATTCCTTCATAGCCTTTATAACATAATCAGAATGTTCGCTCTGTAAGACTTCGTCATAAACCTTAGGAACTTCATAGCATTTTAGTTCCCCGTTAAACTGAGTCGTTTGTTCAACCCCGTCAAAGCCAACAACTGTGATTTCAGGTTCAAACAAAAATTCAGACACAACATACTTATCAAGTAAAATGCCCTCAACCCCATTAGGCATATGTTTATAAGAAACATCCTGAATGTCCGTCTCAACAATATATGAATTATCAACGATAATACCGTTCAACTTAAGTTTATAACCCTTATTTACTAAAACTGTAACGGCATCGCTTTGCTTCAGTGAAAAATTAACATCATCTAAGATATAATCTTTCATTCCAAAGCCAATATTCTTGTTTTTAACTAATATAAAGTCAGCCAACTTCATATTATTATAACTGACAGTATACTGCTCTTTACCTTCTGCCTTAGACTCAACAGCAAAGTAGTTAAGCTTGGTTAAATCATATTTTTCCTTAAATTCACGGTTAAGACTTTCTTCATTTTCGAACTTTAACTGTTCGGAAGAAAACTGTTTTACCAATGTGCCGATATTTCCGGTTTTAAAATACTCAGAAAAAACCTTTTCAGCAGTAGTATTTGGACGGGAGGCTTCAAAAGCACTCAAATAAAACCACAAAATACCGCCAGCCACAACCAATAAAACCAAAAATAATGAAACAACTGCTAAATAAATTTTAGAAAATAATGACATTCTTTTGATATCCATAATGTCACCTGCTTACACAAAAATAAGTTGGGATTCTTCTGGGTGAGAAGAATGCTTTATAACGGTTTACAAGGCCTTTTAACTGATACTCATCAAGTTTGCTTTTATCAACGTTATATATATCAAAATAATTCTCATAATACATAACCGAAGAAGAGCCGCCGTCTAACATACCTGCAGTAACCGCACCGTGTGCAACCATAATATCGACAACATCATTATAAGTAGCACCGATACTTGCCGCTGAACGTCCGTCAGTTACAAGCAAAATAAACGTTCCGTCTGCCTTTTGACCGATTGCAGTCCTCTGTGCAACACCGGTATTGCTCTTTTTATAATAGATATGCACGCCGTCATCATCAGACTTAATAAGTGTATTTCCGTATTTAAAGGATACTGCGTCACGTATATTCAAAGAATCAGCTTTTGATTTAGTCATTCCTTCGGAGACGACCAGGCGGTTATTTTTATCAATACCAATAAAGGTACGGCTACCGCCTTCATTCCAAACACATTTGCCGTTAGAATATGTTAATCCGATTGGAATCTCACCTAATCCCTGACCATTCTTATCGTAAAACTCACCGCCGTTAATGGCAATCAAAGAATCATATTTCTTTGCAATTTCAAATACCGTCTTACCTTTTTCTGCGGTATAGGTTTCGTCCGAAACACCGACGAAAACTCTTGTTGGGTCCTTAATTAACGTAATGTACGCCTTGAAAGTATCGTGCGTTTCGCTAATATACTTTACACCGTCAACATAACCGTCATCCTCAGCATTGCCGGAAGAACTATCCTTATCGACATAGCTATCCAAGTCAACGGTCAATTTTGAGTCAACAAAACTGTCATCAACAATTTGTTTAACCGTATCTTTAGATAAAAATATGTAAGGAACCCATTTTGTAGCACTCGCTTGCATTGCAGAAAGCACAAGGGCGTCACGTATCGTTTTACTCGGTCCGTGGGCAACAATTGCCACTAAAGAGAAAACAGATACAATCACATAAGCAATTGCTGTACCTATACATGCCAACGCACGCATTACAATTTTACCTGATGTCAAACGTTTTTTCGGCATTAACGGAACGTCTTTTTCAGCAGTGTTTTTAGGTGCCTTTGGGGCAAAAACCCAGTTTTGCTGAACGCGGAAACTAACAAAGAAAAGAACGGTATCAACAACACACTTTAACAAGGTTGTAAGTGACGGTGCTGTAACTCTCAAAAGCCATGTTAAGCCTTTAATTAAGAACATGGAAGCAAAAGCCAATGGAATCGCTAAAATAACATACCTTACAGCAGAACGCAACCATCCCTCTTTGCCTGCAAATACTTTTGTACGGTTAATTGAAAAATTCACAATTGATGAAACGAACCTTGAAAGGAATGTTGCACAAAGAATCCCAAAGGCTCCTGTAAACAAAAACTTCAAGCTAAAATAAAAAATCAGCAATTCAACAAACATACTGAAAAGCGAACTGAAAAGGAACGAAAGAATAAGCTTGTAAATTCTCAATGAATCAACAATAGGTCTGAAGTGAGAGGATTCATTATTGTTGATATACACTGTGCTAATGGGTATTTCAACAAAACCGATATGCCTTTTTTTCATTTCCAAAAGCATATTTGTTTCGTACTCATACCTTGAGCCTTTAACCTCAATAAAATCATTCAAATATTCAGCAGGAATAGCCCTTAAGCCTGTCTGAGTATCGGATATTTTAATACCGCAGAAAAGTCTAAAAACAAGACTGGTTGTATTATTTCCTAATCTGCTACGTAACGGAACCTTCTTATCTGAAAAATTACGGCAACCGAGAACAACTCTTCCTGTTTCGTGCATCTTTTTAACACAAGCAATAATATCATTAGTAAGATGCTGACCGTCACAGTCAATGGTAACTACACCGGCTCTACCCTTGCGATGCTCATTAAAGAATTTAAACGCATTCCTTAAAGCGACACCTTTGCCTCTGTTACGGCGATGATGTAAAACCTTACAGAAAGGATACTTGTTTTCATCAGGAAAATATTTAAAATGCTCGTCATCACTACCGTCATTTACAATAACTATATCATCAAAACCGTTTTCGTACAGTTCACCTACAAGGTTTAGAAGTCTATAGTCCGGATTAAGCGCAGGAATGATAACCGTAACGTTAAAATAATCCATATTCATCCTCCAAAGTATTCCCATAAACATACTTACATACATTAATTGTACCACCAACCAATCCACATTACAAGATACAAAATTGTTACTAATTTGCCATAATTTAATAAAATAATTTCATAATTACGATTGACAAATATGTCACAAAGTATTATAATATTTGCATTGAGAAAGAGAAATGTTTGTGATTTTTTTAACAATATCAAGCAATTATTCCCTTTCACACAAAACAGTTTGCCGTTTTACTTAAAAACGGGCAGTAATCAGCCGTTGTATTCAACGCAATTGAAAGGAAGATTTTTATGTACGACCGTATTTACAACTTCTCTGCCGGTCCGTCTATGTTACCCGTTCCGGTACTTGAGAAAACAAGAGATGAACTGATGAACTATCAGGGTTCAGGAATGAGCGTTATGGAAATGAGCCACCGCTCAAAAGTTTATGATGTTATCATCAAAGAAGCTGAAGCTCTTCTCCGCGAAGTTATGAATATCCCTGATAACTACAAGGTATTATTCTTGCAGGGCGGTGCTTCATTACAGTTTGCATCTGTACCCATGAACCTACTTAAGACCGGTGTTGCCGATTACATAGTAACCGGTCAATTCTCAGGAAAAGCTTACAAAGAAGCTCAAAAGTACAGTGACAAGATTAACCTTGCTGCTACTACCAAAGACGAAAACTTCACCCGTATTCCCCGTCAGGAAGAGTTAAAGCTCACTCCTAACGCTGACTATGTTCATATTTGCTTTAACAACACTATTTTCGGTACCAAATGGGATTACATCCCTGACACCGGTGATGTTCCGCTTGTAGCTGACATGAGTTCCTGCATTTTATCCGAGCCTGTTGACGTTTCCAAATTTGGTCTTATCTATGCCGGTGCACAGAAAAACGTTGCTCCCGCAGGTTTAACAATCGTTATTGTACGTGAGGACTTACTTTCAGAAGAACTTGATGCAAAGGTGCCTACCGTTTGCAGTTACAAGGTTATGGCTGATAACGAATCTATGTACAACACTCCTCCCTGCTGGCCTATCTACGTTTGCAAGCTCGTTTTAGAGTGGATTAAAGAAATCGGTGGTTTGACCGCCATGAAGGCAATGAACGAAAAGAAAGCTAAACTTCTTTATGATTGCCTTGACAACAGCAAATTGTTCAAAAACCCCGTTAATCCTATCTGCCGTTCAATGATGAACGCAACCTTCCGTGCTGAAGATGATGAGATTAACGCTAAGTTTGTTAAAGAATCTGCTGCTGCAGGTATGTCAAACTTAAAGGGTCACCGTTCAGTTGGCGGTATGCGTGCTTCTATCTACAACGCAATGCCTTATGAAGGTGTAGAGAAGCTTGTTGAATTCATCAAGAAGTTTGAAGCCGAGAATATGTAATTCATAATTTGAATACACATTAAAACTAAGAAAAGCACTTGCCGAATGGCAAGTGCTTTATTGATATATATCAATAAAACAAAACCCGTCTTGCTTTAAATAAAGTAAGACGGGTTAATTTAATTTATTGAATTCTGTATTTTATCTTTTAGCCTTTGCTTTTTTAGACTTAGATTTCTTGGACTTAGGTCCACGCTTTTCGGCGTATTCCATCCATTTAACCCAAACAGGTCCTGCAATAAATACCGATGAGAAGCAACCGGCAACAACACCAACAGACATCGGAATTGCGAAGCTGCGAAGTGCAGTCACACCGAAGAATTCAGCAACTACAACAACACAAACGATTGCCATAAATGTCGCAAGTGAAGTTACAAGCGAACGCATAAAGGTTTCGCTGATACTCTTGTTAACTTGCTCACGAACAGTAAGTCCCGGCAACATTTTGCGGTTTTCACGGATACGGTCGAATATAACGATTGTTGCGTTAAGCGAATAACCGAACAAGGTCAATGCAACAGCAAAGAAATTGGTATCTATTTCAAGACCGCAGATTGTGCAGGCAAAGAATGCAATGATAACATCGTGTACCAACGCAACGAAAGCTGAAAGACCTGCTGATACACCGCCGATTTTACGGAAGCGGATACCGATATAAACTACAACAAGCAATCCTGCAAAGATAACAGCAAACAAACTCTTTCCAAGGAAGGCACCTGCCAATGTCGGATTAACGGTATTACCATCAAGAGCCTTGAAGTTATTATCTTTGAAGTTCGTATTCAAAACGTGACTTAATGCAGTCTGAATATCAACCATCGACTCACTCAACACGGTTTCATTTTTAGACGAAGTTACTTCAGAAGAAGTGCCAGATGCAGTTGAAGATGTTGAAGATGTTGATGATGTTGATGATGTTGTCGACGAAGCATCAGACGATGAATCACTTGAAGTTGTCGACGATGTTGTAGAAGAAGTTGTATTAGAGGTTACATCAGAGGTAGAGCTTGAGGTTGTTTCTTGCTTTTTAGCGTCATTTGCCTCTTTAATCAAGGCCTCTAACTTGGCTTGGTCAACCGATTTAGTAACATCACCTGCAAACGAAATCACAAGTTTGGTTGAATTGCTTGAATAGTCAGTGCTTTCGCTAATTTCAGGCTCAATGCCGAGATTATCAATAATGGTCTGTTTAACGGTGTTAACATCAACATCACCGTCATAAGAGTAAGTAAAGCGGCTACCACCTGCAAAGTTAATATCAAAACCAACGCCGAAGATACCGGTTAAAACTGCACCGATAATAAATACAACTGCGACAATAATAACACTCTTTTTAAGGAATGCAACGAAATCAAATTTTGAGAACAGTAACGGTTTTGCGGTTTTACCCTCTTTAAGTCCGCCATAAAGCCAAGGCTTACGTAAGAACTTAAAGCGAGAAACACCCATGGTCATAATTCTTGAGAAGAATACGCCCATTACAAAGTTAAAGATAACACCGGTTATAAGAGTATAACCGAATGAGTAAATGTTTCCGGTTACCGATGAACTCAAGAACGGGAACAAGAAGCTAAACACACGTCCCAAGAAGCTGTCGGGTGTACCAAATGCGGCAAGCAAGACAAGTGCTACAATAACACTGGTAACGTTACCGTCAAAAATCGAACTAAAGGCATCACTGTAACCACGTGCAATTGCACCGTCAATAGTTTTGCCATTTCTAAATTCTTCCTTTATACGCTCGGCAGTAATAACGTTAGCGTCAACACCGAAACCAATTGAAAGGATAATACCCGCAATACCCGGCAAGGTTAATGTAAAACTGTCAGTTCCCGGGAAGAAACCGGTTACACAAGCGAACATACCGCCAACCTGTCCTGCCAAGGCAACACAAGCAATAACACCGGGTAAACGGTAAAGCAAAATCATTACTATGCAGATAAGAATAAATGCTATAATACCTGCAATAAGCATAACATTAAGAGCTTCTTTACCCAATGTAGGAGAAATAACCTGAAGTTTTGAATCGTCAACAGTCAAAGCAAAAGGCAATGAACCTGCATTGATTTTCTGTGCCAAATCAGTAGCTTCCTCAGCAGTTGCCATACCGGAAATGATTGCTTCACCGTTGCTGATAACAGCAGAAACGGTAGGAGCTGAAAGACGAACATCATCCATATAAATAGAAATAGTTCTGCCTTCGGTATCTGAACTTGCTGCTGACATTGCTTCTTTTGTTGCGGTAGCAAATTTTCCTGTACCGGAGTTAGTAAGCTTCAAAGCAACGACATAAGATTTTGAATCATTATCGTATCCTGCATAAGATGCACTTTCAATATCAGCGGCACCTTGCAATATAACCTTACCGGTATTCGATGTACCTTTATAGAATGTCAAAAGTGCGGTTTCACCCAACTCACTGATAGCTGCAGTAGGGTCATACGACTCATCATCAGACTGCCACGGGAAGCGTACAATAATCTGGTGATTATCATAATCGGTATAAACCTCATAGTCAGTAATGTTGTTATACAACATACGGGTTTCTATAATCTGTTTAGCAGAATCCATATCCGAATCGGTAATATCATCAGCTTTTTTATCAGGTGAGAATATTGCTTCAACACCACCACTGATATCAATACCCCAACGAATATCGTCAGCACCTTTGAAATAAAGTTTTCTAATGTCACCGTGATAGTTGTCAATTCCAAAGAATGATACAACGGTAAACACAATAATCAACACAGCCGCAATAAAAAACCACGGTTTGCTGACAAGTTTGTTCTTGCGTCTCATCGCAAAACCTCCAATAAATAATCAATCCTTTTTGCATATACTCAAAATGCAAAAAAATCACAGATTAATTATATATTCTTTTTAGCTTCAAGTCAATCAAAATTATCAATTATTGACCATTTTTAAAGAAAATTTACAAATTCAGCAACTTCTCAAGTACTGCAAGTTTAGCTGCAACACAAAGCAACTCGGTCGCAACATTCAATTCCTCAGGACTTGGGAATGAAGGAGCAATTCTGATATTACTGTCATCAGGGTCAATTCCGTACGGATAGGTAGCACCTGCACCTGTTAAAACCATACCTGCATCCTTACAAAGCTGAACTGTTTTCTTTGCACAACCCTTTTCGATAAACATACTTACAAAGTAACCGCCACGAGGTTTCACCCAACGTGCAATTCCAATGTTACTTAATTCTCGGTCTAAAACGCGGAGCACAACCTCAAACTTGGGCCTCATTTTAGCAGCGTGCAATTCCATATGCTTTTTAACTGCGTCAATATTAGGCAAGTATCTCGCGTGGCGGAGATGATTAAGCTTATCAGGACCGATTGTTTGATAAGCCAATCTTCCCTTTATTCTTCTAATATCGTCATCACCTGCTGCCATTGCAGCTACACCTGCACCGGGGAAAGTGATTTTAGAGGTTGAAGTAAACATTATTGCTCTATTCGGATTGCCTGCCTTTTGACACTCATCAAAAAGACTTAATAACTTATCGCACTCACCGAAAATCGGGTGAACAGCATAAGCATTATCCCAAAAGATTCTGAAATCATCAGCAGTTTCCATCTTAGCCAAACGGCGAACAACATCATCACTGTAAACAATTCCGTCAGGGTTCGAGTACTTCGGAACGCACCACATACCCTTGACCGAATGGTCTTTTACAAGTTCCTCAACAACATCCATATCAGGACCATCCGAGTTCAATGGAACATTTATCATCTCAATACCGAAATATTGACAGATACCGAAATGACGGTCATAACCCGGAACAGGACATAAAAATTTAACTGTTCCCTGCTTCATCCAAGGCTCTGCACCTAACCCATGAGTCATACACTGTGCAATAAGGTCAAACATCATATTTAATGATGCGTTACCGCCAACAATAACATTACTGTACGGCACATCTAAAATATTAGCAAACAGTTTTTTTAGTTCCAAAAGACCGTCAACACCACCGTAATTTCGGCAATCTGTACCGTCAGCACTTTTATAATCATCAGCAGTAACCAAACCGAACAACTCATTACTTACAGAAAGTTGGTCAGGACCCGGTTTTCCTCTTGACATATCAAGCTTTAAGCCTTTTCTGCAAAGTTCATCGTATCTTTGCTTTACGATGTCATATTCAATTTTTAATTCATTTAATGACATCTCGCTGTATTTCTTCATACAAGCACTCCTTCTGCCTAATACAAAGGCATATTTTACTAAAATATACTATTCGGTTTATTTTAATACAATCAAATAGTATTTGCAAGCATTTTTTAATATATTTACGTTTTTTAGGTAATTTTATTAAGTTAAAAGCCTAAATATGTTAAAATCTTAAATATTTCAACGTTAGACATAACAAAATGAAGTTTTTAAAATAAAATATACTCAAACTGATTGTTAACAGCTTGAGTATATATATTATTATACGTTATTAAGTTTAAAATCGCCTCTCCCCCAAGTGGGGAGAGGTCTTTATGTTTAGTGATGTAATATCTATGCCCTAAAAAAATACAACATCACTTGACGCAAGCAATACAATTGACACTTTATATATAATTATTACTTGTAACGTATTATATTACAGGATATTACAAATGTCAACATTTAATTTTACATATAATTTTTCTTATAAATTAACATTAAAAAACGCAGGTACAGTTTTTACTGTACCTGCGTTTTTTAAAATCAGATTATCTCAAGAAGCCATTAACAATTTGTTCTTCTGCTTCCGCCTCAGACAAACCTAATGTCATAAGCTTAATCAACTGTTCACCTGCAATTTTACCGATTGCCGCCTCGTGAATAAGCGAAGCATCAACATGGTTAGCATTAACCTTTGGCACCGCACCAACAGTTGCATCGTCCATAACAATTGCATCACACTCAGTATGACCACTGCAACGGTTATTTCCGTTAATATTGGAAATAAACATCTGTTTTGATTTATCCTTTGCAACCGAACGTGAAACAACGTGACAAGCAGAATCAATGCCGTCCATATCAACAGAGAAATCGGTTGTGGCGGTTTGACTGCCGTGTGTCATAATCTTTTCACGGATAATCAATGTTGATTTTTCTTTTAATTTTGCATTGGTGATACGGTATGTTGAGTCTACACCTTTAATTTGTACGGTGTCCATCTCAACGTAACCGCCCTCTTCAACAACCACAACGGTAGTGGGATTCATTAAACGTTCACCGTTGCCGTCGCCCTCACCGTAATGCTTTTCAACATACTTCAATTTAGCATTTTTACCAACGAAAAATGTATGAATACCGCTATGCTCGGAAGCAGAATCACCATCATTATGAATACCGCAACCCGCAACAATAGTCACATCCGCATCATCGCCTATAAAAAAATCGTTATAAACCGTTTCTTTAATTCCCGATTCACTTAAAAGCACCGGAATGTGTACGCTTTCATTCTTAGTACCCGGTTTAATTATAATATCAATACCCGGTTTGTCGGTTTTGGTGACAATATCAATATTAGCAGTTGTGTTTCTTCCCGCAGACTCACCGTTCGCACGGATGTTATATGCACCTGAAGGTACTTCGTGCAGGTCAGCAACCTGTTCTAAAAGTTGTTTCTGTATACTATCAAGAGCCATTATATATCTCCTAAATAACTTAAAATTAAAGTTTTTCGGTCAAAACCGAGCAAGCCGTGGCGGTGTTGAGAAGTGACGGTAAAATATCGTCCTTTTTACCGTCCTCGCGGATTTTACCGTCGGCAATAACAATAATACGGTCGGCAATATTTAAGATTCTCTCCTGATGGGAAATAATCAAAATAGTACCGTTAATTTTCTCATGCATTTTTTCAAAAACAGTGATAAGATTACTGAAACTCCAAAGGTCAATACCGGCTTCAGGCTCGTCAAACACGGTAAGCTCAGTACCTCTAGCCATAGCCATTGCAATCTCAATACGTTTTAACTCACCGCCCGAAAGACTTGCATTAACTTCACGGTCAACATACTCTCTTGCACAAAGGCCGACTTCTGAAAGATATTTACAAACATCTGCAACGCTTAAATCCTTACCGCTTGCCAAGGTAACTAAATCCTTAACAGTGATACCTTTAAAACGCACCGGCTGTTGAAAGGCGTAACTAACACCCATTTTTGCACGTTCTGTAATAGTAGCGTTTGTAATATCCTTGCCGTTAAAAAGGATTTGACCGGATGTTGGCAAATAAATGCCTGCAATCAACTTAGCAAGGGTTGACTTACCGCCACCGTTAGGACCGGTTAAAGCAACAAATCCCTCATCAATAGTTAAACTTACATTTTTAATAATATCTTTACTTCCGTTATCGTTTTCTGCTGAAAACGATACATTTTTAAGTTCTAACATTTTATCCTCCGATTATTTCGGTAATATAGCCAAAGCATTTAAAATCACAAATATATTATACACAAAATCAAACTTTTAGCAAGAGTTATTTAACATATTTTGACACTCTTACTGAAATTATCGCAGCCAAAAATATTTTTAATATATCAGTAAATATAAAAGGCACAACAGCTGTTAATAAAACTGTAACAAATGAACTTTCACTTCCGTACACAAAAACGAACCATAAAACACCGCAAAGATAGACAATTACCTGCCCTATGCACATTGATATAATTAAGTTTATAAGACTTTTTCCGAATTTAAGGTTAATTAAACCAATAACAAAAGTTGAAAATAAAAGGCCTATTAAAAATCCGCCGGTGCTTCCCATAAGAATTCCGAAGCCGCCTTGAAAAGAATGAAAAACCGGCAATCCAATTAACCCTAAAACCATATAAAAGCCAACAGCGGCAGTGCCGCGTCTTAATTCCAAAACAGCAATCGCAGTGAACACACCTAAAGTCTGTAATGTGAACGGAACAGCAGAAAATGAAACAGAAATCCATGAACAAACCACAATAACTGCAGTAAAAAGAGCAGTTAACGATATATCACATATAATGTTGCTTTTTTGCTTCACTTATTTCACCACCAATTTGCCTAACTTGTAACGATTATTATAACGATTATAGACTGTCGAAAATTATTTGTTTCGATAAACTACAATCATTATATTATCGCAACGCTTTAATGTCAATTACAATATCAAATATAACATTTTATCAAATTCACCGTTGCAATAAAAGTATATATATGTTATACTTTTAAAAAGTATACAATATATAGTGACTTTAGGTTGGTATTACTTATGAGAATGAAAAAACTGAAACATTTAGAAGAGAGAAAAACAGCATGCGGTGACCTGCTTATTTCAGCAAACAGTGAAGATTTAAATTTTGCAACTGCAGGCGATGTTAAAGAATATTTAAACTTAAAAGAATGGTTTGGCTCTGAACGTCCTTTGTGGCTTGAAATCGGTTGTGGAAAAGGTCAATTTGCTTGTGAATTAGCAAAGCAGCACCCTGAAATCAACATAATTGCTGTCGAAAAAAACAGTAACGTTATAGTTCAAGCCTGCGAAAAAGCACAAGAATTAGGAGTTGAAAATGTCAGATTTTTAAAATGCGGTGCGGAATATTTAACTAAATTTTTAAAAGACGGCACCGTGGAAAGAATTTTTTTAAACTTCTCCTGTCCGTTTCCTAAAAAAAGCCATCAAAGCCACCGTTTAACCTCCCCTACCTTCTTAAAGATTTATAAATCACTATTAGCACCGGGTGCCGAAATACATCAAAAAACTGACAACCGTCAGTTATTTGAATTTTCTTTAGAACAGCTATCCGATTTTGGCTTCACCTTAAAAAACATTTCACTCGACCTGCATCACAGTGATTTTGAGGGCAATATAGTAACGGAATACGAGCAACGCTTCGTTTCTCAAGGACTACCCATTTACCGTTTGGAAGCCTATTTAAAATGATTATAAAGGAAGTTTATAATGTCTTACTATAACGACCATGCCAAATACGGCGAATTTATAGAAAGCTACACGCCTAAAAACGGTGGCTCAAGAAGACCGCCCAAAAAGAAAAAACGGAAATTAAAACGTTGGGTGAAATCAGGGTTGCTGATTTTTAATGTTGTATTGGGAGTTGTAATCATTTCTGTAATCATTAACTCAATCAAGAAAAACAACACCCCTCCAGCCGATATTAGTTCACAAGTTTCAAGCAGTGTTGACACCTATTCAACCGAAAGTACAACCGAGGTTGATACAAAGCCTAAATTCACTGTAAAACGCCCAACCGCTGCGGATTATACTGTAACATTAGGTAAGGAAATCGAAAGTCCGTATGCAGTATTAATTGATACATCAAATGATACGATTTTGGCACGCCGCAATGCAGACCAGGTTATCTATCCTGCATCAATGACCAAGGTTATGACCTTACTTGTAGCAGCTGAAAACATCGAAAACCTTGACGATACGTTTGAAATGACCTACGCTATCATTGACCCATTATATAAAGAAGGTTTAACGCTTGGCGGTTTTGGTCACGGTGAAAAAGTGAAGTTGATAGATATGTTTTACGCAATGATTTTAGAGTCAGGTGCTGATGCCGCCGTTGGACTTGCGACCTACGTTTCAGGCAGTGAAGAAGAATTCGTAAAACTAATGAATCAAAAATGTGATGAATTAAATCTTAAAAATACACATTTCACAAATGCAAGCGGTATGCACAACAAAGAAAACTATACCACCTGTACAGAGATGGCAATGATTATGCGAGCTGCTATTGAGAACGACTTTTGCCGCCAAATTCTTTCGACAGAATGGTACACAGTACCGGCAAACGAATTTCATAAAGAGCTTAAATATCATAGCGGTATGTTCCAAAAAATGTATGGCACAGAGCCAAAAGTCGCAACAATAAATGGCGGCAAAACCGGATTCACAAGTCAATCATTGTATTGTCTTGCAAGTTTTGGTAAAACCGATGACGGAAGAGAAATCATTTGCGTAACTGCTAAAGGTGACCGCAAATATGCCCCTATTTATGACGCAATAGACCTTTATAAGAACTATACACATCCAAATTAAACGAAATTATAATAACACCTCTTGACAAAACTGAAATTATAAAGTAAAATAATCACCGTTGACTACACAATGAAACTTCGAGATACGGTGATTATTTTTGTTGTGTATTATAATTTTATATTACGAGGTGTCGCCCAGTTGGTAGGGCGCTAGTTTTGGGAACTAGATGCCGCAGGTTCGAGTCCTGTCACCTCGACCAAAATTCCAAGAGCCTTTGGTTCTTGGAATTTTTAATTTTCCCTTTTCTATTTAAACCTTATCAAAATTTAAAAATTAAATAATGAATTTAAAACACAAAAAGTCCTAAAGTAGAATTTTTCATTCTATTTTAGGACTTTTAATTTACTCTTTAATAAAATTTTATAAATTATTAAGTCAATTATTTCCAATTGACCTA
>JAZOQN010000020.1:0-22369 GCA_045656125.1 Acutalibacteraceae bacterium | reverse complement strand
CATATCGGGAGTGCCTAACTGTGCAATCACCGCACCGTCATTAAGTTCAACCGCCGAATGAATAATACTCTGTCTATGCACAACGACAGTTATATCTAAAGGGTTTACATCAAACAAATGAACTGCCTCAATAACTTCAAGACCTTTGTTCATTAAAGAAGCCGAGTCAATAGTTATTTTAGCACCCATATCCCAGTTTGGATGTTTTAAAGCGTCAGCCGCCGTTACATTTTCTAATTCGGCACGGGTTTTGCCGAAAAACGGACCGCCCGAAGCGGTTAATAAAATCGACTTCAAAGCACCTTCAGGTACACCTTGCAAGCACTGGAAAATTGCCGAATGTTCACTGTCAACCGGCAGTAACTTGACACCGTTTTCGGAAATTGCTTTTTTAACCAACTCACCGCCGGTAACCAACGTTTCCTTGTTGGCAAGCGCAATATCCTTTTTGGCGTTAACTGCCGCTAAAGTTGGTTCAAGGCCTGCAATACCGACAATGGCGTTTATCACAGTATCTGCCTCGGTTTCGGCTGCCAATGTAACAACCGCCTCTTTGCCAAAAGTCACCTTTGTATCGGTATCGGCAACGGCAATTTTTAATTTTTCACCTGCCGACTCGTCAAAAACGGCAACTGTTTTTGGCTTGAATTCGCGAATCTGTGCTTCTAAAAGTTCAATATTTTTACCTGCAACAAGCGACGAAACCTCATACCCGTGCTTTCTCGCAACATCTAAACTTTGTGTGCCGATTGACCCTGTCGAGCCTAAAATAGCAATCTTTTTCATACTTTATCCCACCAACGGCAAATTGCTCATTGCAATATACAAAAGCGGTGCAACTAAAGCCACACTGTCAAAACGGTCCAATACACCGCCGTGACCCGGCATCAACTTGCCGTAATCTTTAATACCGCAATCTCTTTTAATATACGAGAAAATAAGGTCACCAATCATACCCGACAATGCTAAAACTGGGGTTATTCCCAAAATAACGGGAATGTTTGCCGAAGCGTCGCTCACCTTGTTGAATACCAAGCAAGCAACCAACATAAGAAGCACGTCAACGATAATTCCGCCAACTGCACCCTCAACTGTTTTCTTAGGACTGATTTCGGGAGCCATTTTGTGCTTGCCGAAGAAGTAACCCGAAAAATATGCTCCGGTGTCACAACCCCAGGCGGCGATAACAACAATAATGAGGTAGAACAAACCATTGCCGTCAGCCGAGCCGAAAATTGCCGCCAAAGACCAGAACGCAAAGGTAATTGCCACTGTCATAGCAAAGGTGAACGCCACCTCAAGCGGTTTGATTTGATTATGTCTAAACATAGCAACCGCAAAAATGACTACGCCAAAAATTGCGGTTAAAACCTCACCGCCGATAGAAAACTGTACGCCTAATTTACCGAAAATTTCACCCGAACTGTAAAAAAACGGGGTGATAACGGCATAAATAAGCGAACTCACCAACAAAAAATTTGACTTAACGTAGCCGGTCGTTTTAAGCATTTCGTATACACCGATTGCACCTATAACTGCCAACAGCACGTTCAAAATCAAGGTGTCAACTTTCAACGAGGCGAAAATTGCGGCCACAAATATAATTATGCCGACCGTGCCACTGATTATACGAGTTTTCATTTATCCTCTTCCTCAACTCCGCCAAAACGACGGTTTCTTTTGTTAAAATCAATAACTGCTCTTTCCAAGTCATCGGTCGAAAAATCAGGCCAAAGCACATCCGAATACCAAAATTCAGCATAAGCCGACTGCCAGACAAGGAAATTTGAAAGTCTGAACTCTCCGCTTGGTCTTATAATAAAGTCGGGGTCAGGCACAGTATAGTACATATTTTCAGCCAAAGTTTCCTCGGTTATATTGTCCACATCGAGTGTGCCGTTTTTGACAGATTCGGTGATTTTCTTGACAGCGTGAACAATCTCGTCCCTACCACCGTAATTAACCGCCATATAAACCGTCAATCCGGTAGCCTCGCTCGATTCAAGTTCAGCAGTCTTGATAAGTTCCTGAATATCCTCGGGCAATGCCGAAAGTTCACCGATAAAACGAAGTTTTATGTTTTCAGCCTTAAAATTTGTTGAATCTTTCAAATACTTTCTCAACAAATCCATAATTCCGTCAACTTCCGCTTTGGGACGTTTCCAGTTTTCAGTTGAAAAAGCATATACCGTTAAGTACTTTACGCCGATTTTATTACAGTGACGGGCAATTGTTTTGAAATTTTCCGAGCCTGCAGCATGACCTGCCGTTCTCGGTAACATTCTTTTCTTAGCCCAACGGCCGTTGCCGTCCATAATAATACCGATATGTTGGGGAATTACACAATCTTGAAGTGTGATTTTTACTTGTCTTTTAAATAAACCCATAGCAACCTCTTTTAAGTGTAATTTGGCGAGAGTCCGAAAAGGATTCTCGCCATAATTTTTCCAAAAATTAGATTTCCATTATTTCCTTTTCTTTAGCTGCACAAGCATCATCAATATCCTTGCAGAACTTGTCGGTCAAGGTTTGAATTTTCTTTTCGCCGTTAGCCTGGTCATCCTCGGTGATTTCGTTGCTCTTCTTCATAGCCTTTAACTTTTCAATCGCATCGCGACGGATTGAGCGAACTGCAACCTTGGAATCTTCTGCAATTTTTCTTGCATCCTTAACGATTTCCTTACGTCTTTCCTCGGTCAAAGGCGGGAAAATAAGACGAATAACACGTCCATCATTCTGCGGGTTGATGCCGATATCTGAAACCTGAATAGCCTTTTCAATCAACTTCAAAACGCTTACATCATACGGCTGAATCTGTAAAACTCTTGCCTCGGTTACCGAAACTGCGGCAAGCTGGTTGACGGGAGTAGGACATCCGTAATAGTCAACCGATATTCTGTCAAGAACCGCTGCATTAGCACGACCTGCGCGGATTGCACCAAACTCACGTGCCATTGCGTCCATTGTTTTATTCATTTTTTCTTCAGTTGCATTTATAACTGTTTTCATAAAAAAGCTCCTTAAAAATTATTTTACAAGTGTTCCTATTTTCTCACCCGAAACAGCTCTTACTATATTATCGGGGTCGTTAAGGTTGAACACTAAAATATTTATGTCTTGGTCACGGCAAAGAGAAGCTGCCGCAGCATCCATAACGTGTAAATCTTTTGCTAAAACTTCGGAATGTGAAAGAGTGTCATACTTAACTGCGTCGGCATACTTGTTGGGGTCTTTGTCATAAACACCTTCAACGTTGGTTGCTTTGAAAATAACATCTGCTTTAATTTCAGCAGCACGAAGTGCGGCACCGGTATCGGTCGAGAAGAACGGACTGCCCGTACCTGCACCGAAAATTACAACCTCACCGTCTTCCAAATGCTTTATAGCGTCTCTTGCAGTAAAGAATTCGGCAATTTTGTTCATTTCAACCGCAGTCATAACGGTTGCCTTAACACCCATCTGCTCTAAAGTATCACAAAGAGCCAAGCAGTTAATAACGGTAGCAAGCATACCCATACTGTCGGCACGGTTGCGATCCATCGAACCTGAAGAACGACCTCTCCAGAAGTTACCGCCACCGATTACGATACCAACCTGAACGCCTAATTCAACACATTTTTTAATGCGTTGACAAACCGTTTCAACCATATTAAAATCAATTCCGGTTTTCTGTTCACCGGCAAGCACCTCACCGGATAATTTAAGTAAAATTCTCTTAAACTTGGGTTCCATTTTAACACATCCGTTCCAAAGTTTTTTATACATATATTTACTTTTATATTGTACCTTAAACCCAGCATAAAGTCAATTACATTTTCGGTATTTAAGAATAGATTTTGAGATAAAAAATAAAAAAGCCGTCGGTAAACCCGACGGCTCAAAATCAACGTTTTAATTATTTAACCATGCCTGCAACTTCAGCTGCAAAGTCGTCTACACGCTTCTCAATGCCTTCGCCCTTTTCGAAACGAACGAAGCTAACAGCCTTAATGTTGCCGCCAAGTTCTTTAGCGGTGTTAGCAATGTACTTGCCAACTGCGATATCGTCCATAATGAAGGTCTGCTCAATAAGGCAGTTCTCTTTGAAGTACTTGCCCATTTTACCCTCAACGATTTTAGCCAAAACCTGCTCGGGCTTGCCTGCCATCTTGGGGTCTTCCTTCATCTGAGCAACCATGATAGATTTTTCCTTCTCCAAAACCTCTGCAGGAACAGAAGCTTCGTCAAGGAAAGAGGGGTTCATAGCAGCAACCTGCATAGCAACGTTCTTACCCATTACTGCAAAATCAGCATTGTCTGCAAGGTCGGTATCGAACTTAACCATAACACCAATTTTACCGCCCATGTGAACATAGGTAGCAACAGTGCCTTCATAACGCTCGAAACGGCGAATCTGCATATTCTCACGGAATTTCAAGAAAATATCCTGCTTGAGTTCATCAACAGTTTTGCCGGTCTCATCGTCTTTAGCAGCGAGGAGAGCGTCAACATCAGCCGGATTTGTTTTAGCACATACCTCTGCAACCTTAGCTGCAAAAGCCTTAAACTCGTCGTTAGATGCAACGAAGTCAGTCTCGGAGTTAACTTCAACAACTGCACTTGCACCGTTAGCAGTAGCAACTGCAACAGTACCTTCAGCAGCAATACGGCTAGCCTTTTTAGCCTGTGAAGCCAAGCCCTTTTCTCTCAAATAGTCAACAGCAGCGTCCATGTTGCCGTCGCACTCGGTCAAAGCCTTTTTACAATCCATCATACCGCAACCGGTCTTCTCACGAAGAGCCTGTACGTCTTTAGCTGTAAATGCCATTTTAAATTCCTCCAAATATAAAAATTTTAAAAATGCCGGTAAAAGACTCAGGCTCTCACCGGCGTTTGATTTCAATTATTCAGCGTCAGTAGCCTCTGCCTCAGCTTCAACCTCTGCTTCTTCAGCGGCGGGAGCTGCAGCCTCACCCTGTCTTGCTTCGATAACTGCTGCTGCGATAGTAGAAGCGATAAGCTTTACTGCACGGATAGCATCGTCGTTACCGGGGATAACTGCGTCGATTTCATCGGGGTCACAGTTGGTGTCAACAATAGCAATGATGGGAATACCCAACTTTTTAGCTTCCTGAACTGCGATTCTTTCTTTTCTGGGGTCAACGATAAACAAAGCACCGGGTGCCTTCTGCATATCCTTGATACCGCCCAAGAACTTCTCAAGCTTTTCAATCTCAAGCTCAAGACCGATAACTTCCTTCTTGGGAAGTAAATCGAAAGTGCCGTCCTCCTGCATCTTGCGGAGTTGCTCCAAACGAGCAATTCTGGTGCGGATGGTACGGAAGTTAGTGAGCATACCGCCCAACCAACGTGCGTTTACGTAAGGCATACCGCAGTTGATTGCCTCTTCTTTAACGGCATCCTGAGCCTGCTTCTTTGTGCCTACGAAAAGAATGTCCTTACCCTCTGCTGCGATATCACGAGCAAAAAGATAAGCCTCGTTGAGCTTCTTAACGGTCTTCTGCAAGTCAATAATATAGATGCCGTTACGCTCTGTGAAAATGTACTCAGCCATTTTCGGGTTCCAGCGGCGAGTTTGATGTCCGAAATGAACACCGGCCTCAAGCAGCTGTTTCATTGATACTACTGCCATGATTTTTCCTCCTTCGGTTATACCGCCGCATCCGTTTTAATTGACGGCTTTCCGACACAAATCGGCACCGTTTCGTCACTACACGGATACGTGTGAATTTTTAGCTTTAGAGTATGGCACACTCCAAGCTGAAGCATTATACCACAAGTATTTCCAATTTGCAAGTGTTTTTTAAATATTTTTCAATCAAAATAATTACGGGAGGGATAACCCCTCCCATACCTATAATCAATTACTTATTATTATAAACCTTAAGCAACCTTTCGGCATCGGCTAAAACGCGTTGCTTTAAGGTTTCCGGTGACAACACCTTTATATCCCCGCCAAACTGCATCAGCCAACCGACAAGACCGTCACTAACCAATGCGTCGGTTGAAAACCTGAAGGTTGGCTCATTTCCGCTGTGACGGATAAAAATACCGTTGGTGAATCGGTCGGTAATCTGGTCAAGCAGTTCGATTTTACACTCAAGGTCAATCCTTTGCTTTTCACCGCCAAACATATTAAAGGTCTTTTTAGCATAATCAGCAGTGTCAAATTTCTGTTTGTACTCACTCACCTCTGAAAAATGACGCCATTTTTCTCGGCACACCGTAACTTCTGCCATACGGTCAATCCTCAAATGTGTAAGGTTGTCGTACTTTTTGTTGTTACCTATAAGATAATATTTATCCGACTCCCAAAGCAATGCATACGGACTGACAACCATTTCTTTTGCAGTTGCCACGAGTGTACTCCCGTTCAAGCGGTTTTTGACATATTTTATCCTAACCTTATGCTGACTTTTGATTGCACTGTTCAAAACATCAATAATATCATAAACCGACTCATTGGCACTTTTTGAGCGATTATCAATGCAAACTCGGTCCTTTAACTCCTTTGCCTGATGAAAGCTTGTAAGCCCTTGGAGTTTTTTAACTAACCTCTCGGTGCTCTTTTTAGGTATAAACCCCGCCGACTGCACCGCATCAATTAAAAGACTAACCTCGGGCAAGTCGAAATCCCTTGTCGCAAGATAAAATCCGCGTTTTGGAGTGCCGGTCAGTTCTATATCAAAACCGAAATCTCTTAAAGCCTCGATATCTCGGTATATTACTTTGCGTTCAGCCTCAATTCCGTTTCTTTGAAGTTGTTCCAAAATCTCTTTGGAAGACATGGGATGCTCATTATCACTGTTTTGCTTCAACAACTCCAAAACCGTTAACAGCCGTCCGCGGATATTATCGGTTTTCATCAATGCTTTCCTCCAATATTTTCCCAAGTTCAGTCAAACTGTAAAGCGAATTTAGAGCCGTCAGCATCTGTCTTGTTGACATACCGACAGGCAAATCAAGGCTTTTCAGCAATTTTTCACGCATCTCACGGCTGTTATCCCCGCCCGAAAGACCCAACCTAAATAAATCTGTACTTGTGATTTTTAAAGTTTCCTTAGCCTTACTATCAATACCGATTCCTGCTTTTTTGAGTGATTCAACTATAATCTCCTCACTCAAACCCTCAACACCCAATAACCCTTGAGCAGAAGCCTTTTCTTTTCGGCGTTCCTTACCCTTAATCTCAGGCACAAAAACATTTTTTATGAATTTCGGGTCAATAACGCTTGTCAAATGTCCTCTGATAATAAAACCTGCCGAATCACTGTCGGTCAAAATGATAATGCCTCTTTTTTCGGCAATCCGACGAAGCATATTAACCTTTTCTTTGTTTTTGAAAATCCCAAAGCCGTCGGTTGTGATTATTTCAGCGTCAATAAAATTTTTGAGTTTTATTTTGTCATATTTACCTTCAACAATCACTGCCTCTTTTAAGTGTATCATCGTTTCCCCTCGGCAATCATATAAAGCTCAACCAACACCTTTTCAAGTGCCGTACGCGACTCAACCCTTGAGCCTTTGAGCTGTTTGTCGCATTCCTGCAAAACTTTTAAAGAGTCAACAATCTGTTTTTCTGAAAATTTACGCAAATTTTTCTCGGCATCATTCAAGCGAAACGCCAAATTACCGTAATTGAATTCCGAACCAACTTCATTTGGACGCAATCCCTTGGTTCTTCCCGCAAAAACACGGTAAATATCAATATATGCCGAAGCCAAAAACGTCATAATCAGTACAGGGTCAGTATTCATATAAAATAAATCGTCCAAAAGCTTCAACGCACCTTGAAGGTCGCCTCTTAACAAGGTTTTGGAAACGTTATAGACCACCGCTTCAACCGAGCGTGAACATACCTTATCAACGGTTTCTTTTGAAATAACCCCGTTTTCGCCCAAATATAAACATAACTTTTCAAGCTCGTTAACCAAGGTATTAAGGTCATCCGAACACGTTTCAATAATATATCGTGCAGTATAACTATCCAACTGACATTTGCGTTTTGCCGCACCTTTTTGAAGAATTTTAATAATTTCATCCTCTGTTTTTCTGCCCAAATAACAAACTTCACCGCCGGCAGATTTGACCGCTTTTATAAGTTTGTTAAACTTCTCGCCAGGCTTTTTAGGATTGATTTCAACTGTTTCGTACCACATTACAAAAACAGTAGTGGACGGCATATCACTGAAAAGGCTCATGAGTTTTTCGGTTTCACTTGCCGTTGATTTATCAAGAGGGAAATCACAAAGAGTGACGACACGGCGTGAACTCATCATAGGAAAACTGCTCGCCGCATCATAAACCTCCTGAACCTTAACGCCCGAATCAAAACGGTTAACGTTAAACTCAGAAAAACCATCCACCGCATTTTCAATCTGGCTAATGTAATTCTTAATGAGGTAATGCTCTTCACCGAAAATAAGGTAACAAGGTGCAAAGCAACCTGATTTTATTGCATTTTTAATTTCGGCTTCACCGGAAAATATTTGTTTTGACCTATCCTGCATTTAACCTCATTCCTTTTCCTTTTTTAAATCTTGCAGATATTGTACCCTCAGCATAAAATACTCTTTTATAAAGATTTGAATCTTCAGAATTCTCATCCTTGCCGGAATACAGCACATAATCTGATTGTAAATTCAAAGGTAATTCATTATTACCAACCAATATATTAACCTTTGAAAGTCCCACATCCTCGGCAGTGTACTCCCCACAACCGATTAACACCTTTCTGCCTGAAAGATTAATTTCGTAAGCACAGCCACCGTCAAAAATATGTACTTTGACTCCAATCTTTTTGTCTTTTGTAGAAACTATTTCACCGTCACCAACCACTATGCTTTCTCCGAAAATAACGGCAGAATTGCCAAAGTTTTCAGGTATAACGGTGACTTCCGGCTCGGTATTACGTTTAACAAAATCATAACCGCTAAAACAGTCACGGTCGCCCGTCAATAATAATAACATATCCGCCTTAGCGATACCGTTTTCACGCATATAATCGGTTATATCATAATTCACACCGTTTCCGCAACCTATTATAACACAAGTTTTCTCATATGTCACTACCGCCGAGAAACCATTTTCATAATTTATTACCGTAACCGTTGAAAGCTTGCGTGAAAACACGTAATCAGACAGTAATGACACCAAAAGCAACCCGACTACCGCCAACGATATAAGTTTAATACCGCCAATACGTTTGAATATTACCCACACTGCAATTATACACAACGATACAATGCACCAAAGCACTATAAATTTACTGCCAAAAGGAATGTATGAAAACGGTATATCGGCTAAAAGCGTTACAACCGCAATCATATATTGAGCCATCCACTCTGCCAACTTGAACGGAATAATTGCCAATACATTTATAAACGGCAGAAAATGTAACACCGCACCTGCAACTGTAAGTGCCATTGCAATAACCGACGGTGAGCAAATTAAAACATTTGCCGGTAAAAATACCGTTGATATAAACCCGAAAACAATTATTTGAAACGGCAACGTAAAAAGAGTTGCACCAATTGTTTGCAATACAGTAAGAATAATGCCTTTTAATGTCTTTGTTACGTATTTGATTTCAAACCGCACAACTCTGTCGGCAAGTCTTACGGCATACGGCGAAACCAAAATAACACCTGCCGCCGCAGCACACGATAACTGAAATCCCAAATTACATATATAATAAGGATTAAAAACAAGCATTGATGCCACTGCAATGCCTAAAGAGTTCAAAGCGTCCGCCCGTTTTATAAGACAATCTGCAAGCAGCAAAATCGAACACATAATTGCCGACCTGACTGCCGAGGGTGTAAACCCTGCCAGCATAACCTCTAATAAAAGCGGGAAAATCGCAATAAAAGAGGCTAACCGACGGCTCATTATATACCGAAGAAGATATGCCAACATCATACAAAACGCACTGATATGCATACCCGATACCGCAGTGATGTGAGTAACTCCGCAAGACTTAAAAGCCGAGTAAAGTTTCGGACTTAAATCAGCCGTGCCACCCAAAAGAATACCCTTTAAAAGTGCAGCACTGTCACCGTCGGTATAATCGTAAATACAATTCCTCACCCAACGCCTGATATCAATACAACGTGTGTAAAGCGACTCACTGTGACCGATAATTTGTGATTCGTAATATTTTGCCTTAATAAACACCGAATTGGCAAAATTGCTGTTTCTGTAAGATTTATCAATTTTAGAAAATCCAACCGAAGCAACCAGCATATCACCCTCTTCAACGCTTGCTGCCGACTCTTCACTTGGAATAAACAAATAGAACCTCACCTTGTCGAAAAGCCCTTTATCAAAACCGTTTTGACCGTTTGTTTCAACCAAAACTCGAACAGTCGAAGAATAATTTTCGGGCTCCTCAACCGCACGGCAAATAACGATACACTCTTTGCCATCAAGAGCTTCAATGCGATTGACATTTAAAACGTTAAAAACATTTATATAAAGACAAAAAGCGGCACCGACAAGCAGTACCGCCGAAACTTTGGATTTTAAATTAAGACGTTTAGAAACAATAACCGAAATTACAAACCCTAAACATAAAATTAATCCTAAAATCAAAACCGAGCTAACACCTAATAAACACAAAAGTGTAGAAGCTACAACAAATAAAGCCGCACAAATAAGTGCCGTTCTATTCATAACAACTTCCCCCTAAACAAAGAACTGCAATTATTGTAAGTTTAATAAACTATCCTTCATTTGTCAATAAAGTATTGAGTTTTTCCATCACTTCTACGTTTGCTTCGGGGATATAATCAAATTTAAACTTTAATCCCATATTATCATACTTCTGCTGACAGATTTTTCTAAACGGCAAAAGTTCTGTTTTGATAACGTTTTTATGTGATTTTGCAATTTGCTTTAACCTTAAAATATTATCCTCATTATCGTTTAAGGTGGGTATAATAACCTGCCTTAAAACAGTTGGAATCCCCATCTCTTCCAACAAATCAAGAAACTCTAAAACTGAAGAAAATTCGCACCCGACATGCTCACGGTAAAGTGCTTCATCGGTATATTTTATGTCAAGTAAAACAAGGTCGGTAACCTTTAAAAGCGATTTTACCTCTTCACTGATTACACAGCCTGAGGTGTCAAGGCAGGTGTTTATGCCGTTTTCGTGAGCGAGTTTAAAAACCTCCTCACAAAACAAAGCCTGCATTAAAGGTTCCCCGCCGGAAACGGTTATACCGCCCGTCGACCCAAAATATTCGCGAAACCTAACACATTTATTTATAAGTTCTTCGGGTGTATACTCCTCACCGCCCGTGAAATCCCATGTATCAGGATTGTGACAGCAACCGCATCTTAAAGGACACCCTTTTAAGAAAGTTACAAATCGAACACCCGGCCCGTCAACCGTGCCGAGTGTTTGAATTGAATGTATTTTGCCTATCATAAAGCACTATGGAAGGTACGGCTAATAACCTCACGTTGCTGTTCTTTTGACAACTTGTGGAAGTTAACCGCATAACCCGAAACACGAATTGTAAGATTGGGGAATGCTTCAGGGTCTTCATAAGCCTTTTGTAACGTTTCACGGTTTAAAACATTAATGTTAATATGATGTGCTTTTTTCTTAAAGTATCCGTCCAAAATCGAAACAAGGTTTTCTACACGTTCATCATCGCTCTTACCTAAAGCTTCGGGAGTAATTGAGAAAGTGTTGGAAATACCGTCACGGCAATCATCATAGCTCAACTTTGCAACCGAGTTCAATGATGCCAATGCACCGTTTTCTTCTCGGTTGTGCATCGGGTTAGCACCGGGAGCAAAAGGAGCGAAAGCTTCACGTCCGTCAGGAGTTGCACCGGTGTTTTTACCGTACATAACGTTAGAGGTGATGGTAAGTACCGACAAAGTGTGAATAGACTCACGGTAGGTCGGTGTTTTTCTGAGTTCAGTAATAACCTTGTGAGTTGTTTCCTTAGCAATCAAATCAACACGGTCGTCATCATTGCCATATTTCGGGAAACTACCCTTGGTATCAAAATCAACAACATAACCGTTTTCATCAACTATCGGCTTAACGTCAGCAAATTTAATAGCACTCAAAGAGTCGGCAACAACCGAAAGACCGGCAATACCAAAAGCCATCAAACGCTCAACCGAAGTATCGTGCAAAGCCATTTGAATTTTCTCATAAGCATACTTGTCGTGCATATAATGAATGATGTTCATTGTGTTAACATACAACTTGGACAACCATTCAATATAAATGTCATAACGCTCTTTAACGGTGTTGTAGTCCAACTTATCACCTGCCAAAACCGGCATCTGAGGACCAATGTGAATACCGCTTGTGGTATCGTAACCACCGTTAATTGCAATAAGCAAAAGTTTCGCCAAATTGCAACGTGCACCGAAGAACTGCATCTGCTTGCCGACACGCATTGCCGAAACACAGCAAGCGATAGCATAATCGTCACCGTAAATCGGACGCATAACATCATCATTTTCATACTGAATCGAGTCGGTATCGCAAGAGACCTTAGCACAAAAATCCTTAAAACCCTTAGGAAGTGCAGTCGACCAAAGAATAGTCAAGTTAGGCTCAGGTGAAGGTCCTAAAGTATAAAGAGTGTTCAATATACGGAAACTCGACTTGGTAACGAGGGTTCTTCCGTCCTCACCCATACCGCCAACAGCTTCGGTAATCCACATCGGGTCACCGCCGAACAGCTCGTTATATTCAGGAGTTCTTAAATGGCGGGCCATACGAAGTTTTATGACGAAATCGTCCATAATTTCCTGTGCCTCAGCCTCTGTCAAAACACCATTTTCAATATCACGCTCAAAATATATGTCAAAGAATGTGCTTACTCTGCCCAAAGACATAGCGGCACCGTTCTGCTCTTTAATGGCAGCAAGATATGCAAAATAAGTCCACTGAACAGCCTCTTTAGCATCTTTTGCCGGTTGGCTGATATCATATCCGTACATTTGAGCCATTTCCTTCAAATAACCCAAAAATGTAATCTGTTTGAAAAGTTCCTCGTCAAGACGGATAATATCAGCAGTAAAAGCCTTCTGTTCAAGCTCTTTCTTGTCCTTTTTCTTCTCTTCAATAAGCCTGTCCACACCGTAAAGTGCTACACGTCGATAGTCGCCGATAATACGTCCTCTGCCATAAGCATCTGGAAGTCCTGTAATAACGTGGCATCTGCGAGCCAAACGCATTTCATCAGTATAAGCTCTGAAAACGCCGTCATTATGGGTTGTTCTATATTTAAACTCCTGCTCAACCTGCTCGCTTAACTTATAACCGTAAGCCTCACAAGCCTGACGTACCATACGCATACCGCCAAACGGGTTAACACCACGCTTTAAGGGACGGTTGGTTTGAAGTCCGACAATAAGTTCATTTTCCTTGTCGATATAACCGGGTGAATAGCTGGTCAGCGAAGATACAGTAGCGGTATCAATATCAAGCACACCGCCCTGCTGACGCTCTAACTTAAAAAGGTCATTAACCTTTTTCATCATATTATCGGTACGAGAAGTAGCACCGGCTAAAAACGAACTGTTGCCGGTATATTCCTTGTAGTTTGACTGAATAAAATCACGGACATTGATTTCATCCTGCCAAAGATGTGTTTTAAATCCGTCCCAATTCTTGTGTTCCATAACTTTACCTCCATACAGACTTGCCGTTAAAAATAGGGCAAATCAGTTTTAATTTAAACCAATTTGCCCAGACGGTCGGCGTTCAACGAACAAGATGTTCGATTTACATTCACACTCCCCTGCGGTAACCCGCATTTTCCGTCAGTTGTGTGAACGAGCAGCACAAATAGACATTTGCACCACTAAACTACCCATATTATACACAATATATTGTGTTATGTCAATACCTAAACCACAAATAATAGTTGTTTTTTAAATAATTTTACAACAAATTTAATATTGCTTTTTGTTCAAAGTGCCAAACTCTTATCTGATACCGTAGTTTTCGATGACGTAATCCATGTCCTTGTCACCGCGGCCCGAAAGGTTAATGAGGATTGAACCGTGCTCCATCTGTTTTGCAAGTTTCATACCGAAAGCAACTGCGTGCGAACTTTCAATCGCCGGAATAATACCTTCCATACGCGAAAGTTTAAAGAATGCATCAATGGTTTCCTCGTCATCAATAACATCGTATTTTACACGTCCAAGGTCGTGTAAAAATGCGTGTTCCGGTCCTGAAGACGGATAATCAAGTCCGCTCGCAACCGAGTAAACAGGAGCCGGCTCACCGTTAGCATCTTTAAGCATTATACTGTTAAAGCCGTGCATAATACCCTCAGTACCGTATTTAAGGCTTGCAGCGTGGTCGCCAAGCTTCGGGCCTCTTCCCAAAGGCTCAACACCGTAAATGTCAACAGGGTCATTAAGGAAGCCTGCAAACAATCCTGCTGCGTTACTTCCGCCACCAACACAGGCAACGATAGCACTCGGTAAATGACCGGTCATATCAATAAACTGTTCTCTTGCCTCAATACCGACAACACTCTGGAAGTCACGTACCATCATCGGGAACGGGTGGGGTCCCAAAACAGAACCGATACAGTAAATACAATCATTATATTCCTTGCTATAAGCATCAAAAGCAGCATCAACAGCCTCTTTTAAGGTTGCAAGACCGTGGGTAACCTCAATAACATTAGCACCCAAAATTTTCATTCTAGCAACGTTTGGAGCTTGCTTCTTTATATCGACAGAGCCCATATAAATGTCACATTCCAAGCCGAAATATGCAGCTGCAGTAGCAAGTGCCACACCGTGCTGACCTGCACCGGTCTCGGCAATAACCTTTTTCTTGCCCATATATTTTGCAAGCAAAGCCTCACCCATACAATGATTAAGCTTGTGAGCACCCGAATGGTTTAAGTCCTCACGTTTAGCATAAAGCTGAACCTTACCACCCAAAGCATCAGAAAGCCTTTCAAGGTGAGTAACCGGGGTCGGTCTGCCCTGAAATTCCTTACGGATTCTGCGAAGCTCTGCAATAAACTTACGTGACTGAGCAATCGAAAAATAAGCCTCGGTAATTTCAGCCATGGCGTTTTTTAACTTTTCGTCGATATACGCACCGCCGTATTTACCGAAAAAGCCGTCTTTATCGGGATAATTGTTAAAATAAGTATTAAAATCTACTCCATTTAATTTCATTTTAATTGCCTCCGAATTTGAGATAGTAATATTTTAAGCAAACACAAATTTCAGTTACGCCATCGTTCTTTCAGAATAATCATAAAAAGCACCTCGCAAAACACAAAAAGTCCTCGACAGAAAAACTGTCAAGGACGAATAAACTTTATCCGCGGTGCCACCTTGATTCATGGGGAAACCCATGCACTTTAAGGTACTTAAAAATACCCTTGATACTTAACGCATATCATAACGTTGCAAGCTACTTTTAACATTTCACTGCACCCTCAGCGGTCCATTTGACGAGTTGTTTCTTGTTCGGTTTTCAGCTTCCCCAAACTCTCTGTAAAGGCATCGTCGCCGTTATCTCCGCTTCAACGGTTTATTTTTTTACATAATATCACCGAAATATCGATTTGTCAATAGTCAAACCTCAAATTAACCAAACACCCACATATACATAACCGCACAAAACTCACGGAAACCGTTAGGTAAAAAGGTGCTGACAGCACCGCTTGAGTGAGTGTGCGTTATTTTATTGAATCCAACCCGTTCGGCAGTCTTACCTGCTCGGTAAATATGAAAATCATCGGTCACAAAACCCACGGTATAATCCTTGCCGAAATGTTTTTCCAAAAGTTCTTTTGAAAACATAAAATTTTCTTCAGTACTGGTCGATTTATCCTCTTTTATAATTTTACTTAAAGGTACGCCCTGCTCATACAAGTAACGCTCCATCGCCTCAGCTTCAGGGATATCCTCATCAGGTCCCTGACCGCCCGAAACCACAATCACAACGTCAGGATTTTCATTATAATATTCAACCGTCGCATCAAGTCGGTTACGTAAAATAAGACTCAAGTTTTCTCCACGCAAACCTGCTCCCAAAACTATAACTGCATCTTCCTTATATGTTACAGTATCGGAAAAACCAAAAGAATAAACAAAAATAATAACCGAACCTACCGTTACGACCAAACACAAAAACAGCAATTTAAAAATCCAATGCACACGAAAACGGACAAACTTATAAAATATACCGATTAAAAGAAAACTCAAACCTGCAATAAACGTACTGACAATGCCCAAAACCGCACCCGAAACAAACGAAATACCGATAGCATTAATTGTTATAACAATACCTACCGCAAGCAGTATAATTCTTAAAATTTTATGAAAAATCTCTTTTTTCATATCCTTTATCAATCTCAACTTCCAATTTTTCTATCAAATCCTTTATAGACGCCTCACAGCAGGGTTTGACAACCCAGTCTGCCGACATTTTCAACTCATCTACGGCATTTCCTACTGCCACACCGATATCGGCGTGTTTAATAAGCTCCAAATCGTTTTCAAAATCGCCGACACCAATCGCCGTATGTATGCCAAGCTTCTGTTTAATAAAATCCAAAGCATGACCTTTTGTACCGTTGCTTGCATTAAACTCAACCCCGATACTCCAAGAACGGGAAATGTATGAGTCTTTGAAAAAGTTATTTTTCAAAGCCCAACCCTTAAATTTCAAGGCATTTTCCTCTTGCTTAAACACACAAATGATTTTTATCGGTTTAACATTTAATGTTTCACTATCATGGCAGATAATGCCGTTCAAAACAGCCTCTTTACCGGTTGAGTCAATAAAAATACATATCTTTTCTAAATTCTCAACCGCACCCGACACCGCATTTAAAAACTCACCGACAGTAAATTCAAGATGGCGTTCATAAAGTATTTGTTCGGTGGAAAAATCATACACGATACCGCCGTTCACAAGACAAGCCGGTGCATTGATAACCGAGAAAAAATCCTTTTCCTTCAAAAATTGAGCACTTCTGCCGGTAGCAAACGCAAAACGTCCGCCCATTGAAATAAAACGTTCTACCGCTTTTACGTTAAGTTCCAACGCTTCACCATTATAAAATGTCCCGTCCAAATCGGAAAGAATAAGAAAACCTGAAAATTTACCGTTAGTCATCATTTTCTCCCCAAGTTTTTAAGCTTTAACGGAACATTCAATACCGAAAGCACGAGCCACAGTACAAAAGTTTGTGCAACAATCAAAACCCCGCACTGCAACGCTCTCCAATAAACCATCGGTACTAACGGCATTCCGAAATAAAGATGCAACGCCAAGGTGTTAAGAACTAATCCGCCGATAATTTGAGTAACCAAAACCGAAAAAACAATTCGCGAAAATTTTTTCGAGTTTTTCAAAGCCACGCCAAACACAACGGCACAAAATACATTTACTGCCGAAATAAGCGGTGAAAATCCTAAACCTGCCATTAAAGCCTGCAACAAGTCGCTAATAAAAGCGACAGTGACAGCACCCAAAACACCATACATATTGCCTGCCAACGCCACAACTAAAAATACGGGTGAGATTTTTATAAATTCACCAACTCGTACAGTCAGCCACATTGACGAAACAACCGCCAAGGCTGAAAAAATACCTAGTACCGCAACACTACGGGCGGTGCTTTGAGTTTTATAATTTTGCATAAAAATAACCTCCTATTACATCTTCGTTGAAATAATAAGGAGGCTTTCTTCTTACTATAACAGCGGGATGCGAAACCGTTACCGCAGGGCATTATGCCCCTTCATTTGACAGACAACTCCCCGTTCTGTCAACACTTCACGCATCGGTTTCTACTCTGTTTTTTGTTTTTTCTTATATTATCACATTTCTAATCTATTGTCTACATAAATCTTCAAAAAATGACACGCAATCATGATAATCCAAATATTTCACCTTAACTGTGTCGCGATTTTTACCGGTTGCCCGAAGTTTCACCGTACAGTGTCCGTGACGTTTATCAAAGGGTGTTCTTGATATTCTAATCCACTGCACCGCCTCAGTTTTCAATTGCAGTTTGTCTAAAGAAAAACCTTTTATTCCGTAAGCGGTAATTTGCTCCGAAACTTCCGAAACACCACCGTGTTTTACAGAATAACACCGCATCAACAGTAAAACAATAGCGTAAACGGTTATAAAAACAGCAACCAGTACTGCAAAATCCCACAGTTTGTAGATATATACTTTAACAAAACCTAGTATCTCCACCGCAACCGACAGTAAAAATGACGGCAACCAAATTATCCTTCTATACGCCTTTCTTTCGGGTTTGAGTTTAAACTCGGTTTGCTTAAACCTTGGCAAAAGCCATTGCACAAGACCCTTTGCGATTGTAGGCTTTACCGACGGTAGTAAAAGTCCTATTTCACCTTTCAGCCGTCCGTATCCGCAAGCGGAAAACTTAACTGCACACTTTCTTGCCAATAGCATAAGCGGTGCCGTAACCGTTCTGACCGCTTTAACCGACCGTGACGGCAACATCACTGTTCGGTGCGGTAACATTCCTGAACTAATCATTATTTTTTCGTCGGATTTTACTGACAGAAAACCAAAATTTCTCAAAAATAGCACCAAAAATGATACTGCATACCCAAAAAGCAAAATTGCAGTTAACCACCGTCCCAATACACTAGCATCAGCAGTGCTTAAATATATATTTTTAGCGGTCGGCAAAAGTGACGGAAGATTTTTCCCCAAAAGGCTCATTGCGACCTTGACTATAGGCACAGTCAACAGCAGTCCCGCAGTGACCGAGGACAGTGCCGCCGACATTATAACCTCACCAAAGGTGTTACTTTTTACCGCCTGACCGGTTGAGCCGTAAATTTTATAAATTTCACCAGCTGTTTTGCGGTTTATCAGTATATTTTCGTCTTCTCTTTTACTTTTGCCTGCTTCGGTGTAAATTTTGAGCCTTACTGCACCAAAAAGACTTAACACAGGATTGTTCTCCAACACTGTAACCATGCTTTTATCATTAAAAACCGAATAATTCACCCTTAAAAACAAACCTTTTTCCACTGTCATTTTATCGTTTGAAAGATAAAGCCTTGTGCGTTTGAACTTTAACACCGACGTCACACCTGCTAAAACCAGTAATATCCCCTCAGCAACAAGAACACCCGACAGTGTGTTTTTGCCATAAAACAAGTGTAAAAACAACCCGCGTGCAACAGGAATTATAAGCAGTGTAAGATACGGGTACATTAGCCTTGCAAGGTAAAGATAATGCGGTTTTACTGTAATTTCAACCTGTTTCATTTTCTGTCACCTTTAAAATAAACGTATCAACCTGATTTGATGTCAGCGGCGGCAACAAAAGACTGTTGCCAGACCCACGTAAAACCGCCCACTCTAAACCAAAAACGGTAGCAATCGGCAATTTTAACCGCTGAATATACACGACCTCTAAATTAGGGTAAATGTACTCACGGCTGAAAATCACACCTTTACGGCATAAAATATGTCCGTTTTTAACCGACAATGATGCCATATTTAAAGCCTTTGGGAGATACCAGAATTTAAGCAAACAAAACAATGCCAAGAGCACACAAAATACGATTAATTTTAATACCAAAAAGCCTTTTAAACTCAAACAAAACGTTGAAAAAACGGCGGCAAAAATTATTGCCGCCGTAACTTCCCTGTATTTTAAAATCTTACTGTCCAACTCAAAAATCACACAATCACCAAAACTATTCGCCTTTTATTTTCTTCCAATATTCTTTATATGCGGCTTCGGTTTTATTATCACCGAATTCATAATAAATATTATTTTTTATAGCATCAGGCAAATACTGTTGTTCAACATAATGATTGGGAAATGCGTGAGGATAAAGATAATGCTGGCCCTTAACTTCGGCATCCGCACCGTCAAAATGCTTGTTTTGAAGTTGACGCGGAACGGGACCGGTGTTACCCTTTCTGACATCCTCCATTGCCGCATTTATAGCATCGTGAGCTGAGTTTGACTTGGGCGAAATTGCCACTAAAATAACCGCATTGGCAAGCGGTAACCTTGCCTCAGGAAGCCCTACCGCAAGAGCGGTATCAACCGCCGCTTTGACAATGGGTATTATTTGAGGATTTGCAAGTCCAACATCCTCATTGGCACAAACAAGCAAACGTCTGCAAGCAGAGGGTAAATCACCCGACTCCAAAAGCCTTGCCAAATAATGTATGGCGGCATCGGGGTCACTTCCACGCATTGACTTTTGGTATGCCGAAACAATATCGTAATGCTCGTCACCCTCGCGGTCATAACGCATTGCACTTTTTTGGGTTAACTCGCGTGCGGTTTCGGAAAGTATAGTCATTTTACCATCTTTTCGCTCACTTGAAAGAACGCAAAGCTCAACCGAATTAAGTGCTTTTCTAACGTCGCCACCACATCCACGGCAGATTATGTCAACCGTCTCGTCGCTTTCAAATGTGACCTCAACACCCTGCTCTTCACCCATTATTTTTGCCGCACGAAGCACCGCAGGACGAATATCCTCGAAACTTAAACTCTTAAATTCAAAAACAGTAGAACGGCTTAAAATTGCATTGTAAACATAAAAATAAGGATTTTCGGTGGTTGAGGCAATCAAAGTAATGTTGCCGTTTTCGATGCTTTCAAGTAGTGTCTGCTGTTGTTTTTTGTTAAAATACTGAATCTCGTCCAAATAAAGTAAAATGCCGTTTTCACCGCCAATCATTTCGGCAGAGGACAACATTTCACGGATATCTGCAGTCGAGGCGGTAGTGGCGTTTAGTTTGTAAAGCCGTTTATTGCTTTTTTTGGCAATAATGCTGGCAACTGTGGTTTTACCAACACCCGACGGGCCGTAGAAAATAAGGTTGGGAATAGTCCCCGACTCTAAAATACGACGAAGTGGCTTACCCTCACCCAAAATATGCTTTTGTCCCACAACATCGTCCAACGATTGCGGTCTAATACGGTCTGCAAGCGGTGAATTCATAAGCCACCCTCCTTTTTAACTTAAAATGTTAATATCATTATACTGATTATGACACAATTCTTATAATTTTTCAACCCTAACCGCAAAATTAATAAAAAAGACGGCGAATAATCGCCGTCGCTAATTGTAGAACATATAAATATTATTTACATTATTATATAATTCAATAATTATTATTACACCTAAACATATATTGTGTACTTTTAATATATGCATTAATAGAATTATAATTGTATTTATTCCATGCAGATTGTGCTATATATGGTCTCACTTGCACACTTAAATAAACTGTTTTGCCGGTATTGTTTTTCCACGTTATAGAAGCGTTATTGTTGCACACTACATTTTTGATACGCTTACCTGTATTTATATCATAAATCCATATGGTAAAACGAACATAATTTTTTAATCCATGATTATTATTGGTATTGATGGCAGTATATGGATTTACTTGTAATACTTTATTCTTTTTTACCGTCACAGCTTTTTCAACCATTGTTTGACCGTACAAACAGGTATTATTATAACGCGTATATCCTGAACCGGTACAAATCATTTTATAGGATGACTTTACTGTAGCTGCAGATGTTACCAATGTAAGTGAACTCAGTATAAAACACATCGCCATTAACATTGCTATAATTTTTTTGAAAATTTTCATATTGCACCCTCCTAATAGTACTTATAAGTTCTACAAGAGCATTTTATCACAAATGTATGATAAAGTCAATAGTACAGATTAATACTATTATTGGTGATGAAATGTATTTGAAACGTTTAAGGGATTTGAGAGAAGATAACGACTTAAAACAAATTGATGTTGCGAAAATGTTAAATATTCAACAAACCGTGTATTCTCGATACGAAAGAGGATTTCAAAATATACCGTTGGAACATTTATTGTCATTAGCAAATTTTTATAATGTATCATTAGATTATATATTCGAAAGAACAAATAATACAAAAATCAATATTTAATTAATTTTGTGCAAATAATTCAACCAATCATTATTTACGAAGACTCTTTATCTTTATCTTTAATATTGACAGTTTCGACCGACAGCCGCAGGCTTACGGGAGGATTATAAATTTACGGACAGTCGAGGACGCCTGTCCCTACAAAACAATATTTATGCCCGTGCAAAGCACCCCCCGAAATTATTCATTATTTAATATTCATAATTCACTAAAAAAGACGGCATCAGCCGTCTTTCTTTGCCTCCCTTGTAAAGGGAGGGGGACCAACCGCAAGGTTGGTGGAGGGATTGTCAATTTAGTAAAACACAAATTTACAATCCCTCAGTTTCGCTAACGCTCAACAGCTCCCTTTACAAGGGAGCCTTTTTAGTTATTGCTTCTTCACCTGCATACCTGTGTT
>JAZOQN010000019.1:0-4869 GCA_045656125.1 Acutalibacteraceae bacterium | reverse complement strand
AACTTAAGGTATGCGATTTAGAAGAACCGGTAGCACCACCACAACCGTCACGACCGGTACGGCCTCCGAGCAAGATAACTACATCATCAGGTGCCGGTACTTCACGGCGGACATTCTCTTCGGGTGCTGCTGCAATTACTGCACCGATTTCCATACGTTTTGCGGCATAACCGGGGTGATAAATCTCGTCAACCTGACCGGTAGCAAGACCAATCTGGTTACCGTACGAGGAATAACCTGCGGCAGCGGTGGTGACGATTTTCTTTTGAGGCAATTTTCCTGCCATTGTTTCATTAACCGGCTTTAACGGATCAGCCGCACCGGTAACACGCATTGCGGAATATACATACGAACGTCCTGAAAGCGGGTCACGGATTGCACCGCCGATACAGGTGGCGGCACCGCCAAACGGCTCGATTTCGGTCGGATGGTTGTGGGTTTCATTTTTAAATAAAAGCAACCATTTTTCAGTACCCTCTTCGGTTTCGACATCAATCTTAACTGTGCAAGCGTTGATTTCTTCCGACTCGTCCAACTTCGGCAACATACCGCGCTTTTTAAGTAAACGGGTGCCGATAGTTGCGATATCCATCAAATTAATCGGCTTGGTACGGTTGATTTCCTTACGTGCGTCAATATACTCCTCGTAAGCCGACTGCAACAGTTCATCTTGGAACTTAACACTATCGATAGTAGTTAAGAATGTAGTATGACGGCAGTGGTCAGACCAATATGTATCAATCATACGAATTTCGGTAATTGACGGGTCACGGTTTTCGGTTCTGAAATAATCACGGCAGAACTTCAAATCGTCCATATCCATAGCCAATCCCAAAGTCTTAACCATTTGGGCCAAACCGTTATCGTCCAACTCCAAAAATCCTTCAACAGTTGCAACTGTTTCGGGAATTTCATAGTTGATTTTCAAGGTTTCGGGTTTTTCCATAGAAGCCTCGCGGGATTCTACGGGGTTGATAACATACTTCTTAATCTTTTCGATATCCTCTACGGTCAACTTGCCCTTCATTAAATAAACCTTTGCAGTTTTAACTGTAGGACGGTCACCTGCATTAATAAGCTGAATACACTGCGAAGCACTGTCAGCACGTTGGTCAAACTGACCGGGAAGTGCCTCAACAGCAAAAACTTCATAGCCGTCCGAGGTGATATCAGCCGAAGTATTATCTAACTGTGGCTCAGAGAAAACGGTTGTAACTGCATAGTTAAACAGCTCCTCAGTGATATTTTCAACATCATAACGATTGATAACACGCAAATCTTCTAAAGATTTTACACCTAAAAATGTGCGGATATCCTGCAAAAGTGAGGAAGCCTCGTGAGCAAGACCTTCCTTTTTCTCAACGAATATACGATATACCATTTATTTTACCTCCTCAAATGCTTTCAAAGCTCTCGCACCGATGTCATTTCTCTTATATTTGTTTTCAAAATGTACCTTATCGGTTTCTTTATAAGCCTTACTGATTGCCGATTTTAAATCACCAGCAACAGCGGTAACACCCATTACACGACCACCGGCAGTAACCACTTTACTATCCTTTAATTTAGCACCGGCATAGTAAAGTTTGCCATCAACTTCACCGTCTACAGTAATTTCAAATCCGGAATCATACTTTTCAGGGTAGCCGTTTGAAGCCAAAACAACACAACAAGCGGCAGCGTCTTTGAACTTGACTTCTTTTTCAGCTAAAGTACCGTCGGTACAAGCCATCATAATTTCCAATAAGTCCGACTCTAAAAGCGGAATTACAACCTGAGTTTCGGGGTCACCGAAACGGCAGTTATACTCAATTACCTTAGGTCCGTCTGCGGTAATCATAAGGCCAAAGAAAAGACAACCCTTAAAAGGTCTTCCCTCTTTTTCCATAGCTTGAATAGTAGGCATAAAGATTTTATCCATACATTCTTTTGCTATCGTTTCGGTATAGTAAGGGTTAGGTGCAACCGTACCCATACCGCCGGTATTAAGACCTTTATCGTTATCCTTTGCTCGCTTATGGTCCATTGCGGAAACCATTGGAATTAAAGTTTTACCGTCTGTGAAAGCTAAAACAGAAGCCTCGGGGCCGGTCATAAACTCTTCAATAACGATATTAGCACCCGATTCACCGAAAATCTTATCCTCCATAATGGATTCAATTGCTTTTTCGGCATCTTCTCTTGTTTCTGCAATAATAACGCCCTTACCTAAAGCCAAACCGTCTGCTTTAATAACGGTCGGCAACGGTGCGGTTTTAACATATTCCAAAGCATCTTCTGGGTTTGTAAAAACCTCATAAGACGCCGTCGGAATACCGTATTTTTTCATCAAGTTTTTAGAGAAAACCTTACTACCTTCAATAATAGCGGCTTTTTTATCGGGTCCGAAGCATTTTACGCCGATTTTAGCCATCGCATCAACCATACCGTCAACAAGCTGATTATCGGGGGTAACAACAACATACTCAATTCCGTTAGCTTTAACAAAATCAACTATTTTTTCGGTTTCGTTAATCGAGATTGCGACACATTCAGCGTCACCTGTCATACCGCCGTTGCCGGGGATTGCGTAAAGTTTATCTACTAACTTACTCTCTTTAAGCTTTTTAACAATGGCATGTTCACGTCCGCCACTGCCTATAACAGCTACTCTCATATATATACCTCTTTGTTATATTAGTGGTGGAATAATCTCATACCTGTGAATGCCATTGCCATACCGTACTTATCAGCACACTTAATAACAACATCATCACGGATAGAACCACCCGGCACTGCAATATAGCTTACACCGCTTTTCTTGGCTCTTTCAATATTATCGTCAAACGGGAAGAAAGCATCTGAACCCAAGGCAACGCCACTGATGGTATCAAGGTAAGCTCTCTGCTCATCTTTGGTGAAAGGTGCAGGTTGCTCGGTAAAGTATCTCTGCCAAATACCTTCTGCAGTGACATCTTCTTCATTTTGATTGATATAACCGTCAATTACGTTATCGCGGTCAGGTCTGCCTAACTCTGCTTTGAACGGCAAATTCAAAACCTTATCGTGCTGACGCAAGAACCAAGTATCAGCCTTACCGCCTGCCAAACGTGTGCAGTGTACACGCGACTGCTGACCGGCACCGACACCGATTGCCTGACCATCAACAGCAAAGCAAACCGAGTTAGACTGTGTATACTTTAATGTAATAAGAGAAATTATAAGGTCGCGAACAGCACTTTCGGGCATATCTTTTTTAGCGGTTACAACATTTTTAAGCAAATCGGCATCAATTTTGAAGTTATTTCTGCCCTGCTCGAAGGTAATACCGTAAACCTGCTTATGCTCAGCCTCAGCCGGAACATAATCCGCATCAATCTTTACGATATTATAGCTTCCCTTTCTCTTGGATTTCAAAATTTCCAAAGCCTCAGGCTCATAACCCGGTGCAATAACACCGTCAGAAACCTCACGCTGAATTAATTTAGCGGTGGTAACATCACAAACATCAGAAAGTGCTACCCAGTCACCGAAGGAACACATACGGTCAGTACCTCTTGCTCTTGCATAAGCGCAAGCCAAAGGTGACTCATCAAGTCCTTCAATATCATCAACAAAGCAAGCCTTTTTCAATCTATCCGACAACGGCAAGCCGATAGCGGCCGATGTAGGACTTACATGCTTAAAAGAGGTAACTGCGGGCATTCCCAAAGCCTCTTTTAACTCTTTAACCAACTGCCACGAGTTGAATGCATCAAGGAAATTGATATAACCGGGACGTCCGTTCAAAATTTCAATCGGCAGGTCACTACCGTCGTGCATATAAATTTTAGAGGGCTTTTGGTTAGGGTTACAACCGTATTTCAATTCAAATTCTTTCATTTTAAAATCCCCTTACTTATTTTTATTGATAATGATTTCGGTGGGTTTGCCGCCATCCAAAGGAATCTGACGAACAAACAACGAAACCTTATTGTCTTCATTCAAGTTATTCCAGCAAATTTCTGCCAACTCTTCTGCGGTATTGGGAAGCGCAACCTCTTCAGGCTCACCCATAAACGACGGAATGGGGTTACCGTCACATTTATAAGTATGAATAAAATGGCCGATACCGTCAAGCGGCATATACTCATAAAAATATCTCTGGCAAGCGTTGGGGTCACCGTTATTGCTCTTCAAAATAGACATTTTATATGTGAAAGTGTTCCTTTTAAAGCAATAATAAAGAATACCCGAAATACGCGGTGTGAAGTTAGGTGCATCGTCCTCAAATTCACGAATTCTCAATCCGTCTTCAAAGCCATGAACAGTGCCCGACTCACCCTCAACATAATCGTAAATGGTATCGGTCTGGTCGCCATTAGTAATAATATCAACCAAGCCGTTTTTAGCTCTTAAATAAGGATTATAAATAATCAAATGCGGGTCGGTCAACTTTGACTCATCAAAAGCCTTGGTACGCATACCTTTTTCATGCATTTCAAAAATACGGTTACGGCTGTTAACACTGCGTCCCATAATAAAGTAGGCAATCATTGCCGACTTGCCGTCTGCCGATTTACCAATCACAATACCGCGACCGGGATATGTATTTTCACTCAAAAGTTTACTTAAATCGTATAAAGCCATTGTCTTACTCACCTTTCAATATTTTAGCCGCAACAATCTCTGCAGCCTTGGGCAACAGTTTCCATTCTGCCTCTTCCATTACCCTTTTTTGCAAAATTTCGGGGGTATCGCCGTCTTTGATTTCAACTGCCTTTTGCAGTATAATTTTTCCGCCGTCGGGAATTTCATTTACAAAGTGTACCGTAGCACCTGTCACCTTAACGCCGTATTCCAAAGCAGCTTCGTGAACACGTAATCCATAAAAACCTTTGCCACAAAAAG
>JAZOQN010000018.1:0-10226 GCA_045656125.1 Acutalibacteraceae bacterium | reverse complement strand
CTTATTTGCTTATTGCCGCATCTTCGCTTGCAAAGAATATTTATCACGGCGTTGTAAACAAAAAAGCATCTGAAAAGAAAATCTTAGTAATCACAAGAGTTACTTTGATTGTGCTTACTATTATCGGTGTTCTTTTCTCACTTGACTGGAAGGAAATCAACCCGAATATTAATATCAATAATAGTGTAATTTTTGAGATTGTTTCATTTGCTTGGGCAGGCTTCGGTGCAACGTTCGGTCCTTTGATGCTGTTCTCACTTTTCTGGAAGCGTACTACCCGTTGGGGTGCAGTTGCCGGTATGGTCGGCGGTGCAGGAATGGTATTCTTGTGGAATATGGTTATCAGCGAATTGGGCGGTGCATTCGCAATTTACGAGTTGTTGCCGGCATTTATCTTCTCATCCATTTGCATAGTCGTAGTATCCTTGCTTACACCCAAGCCTTCTAAAGAAATTGAAGAAGACTTTGAGGCTGTAAAATTAGGTAATGTTGAATAATTGAATTAAACTAAGGCGTACGGAAAACCCGTGCGCCGTTTTTATTCCTAAGGCTATAATACACTAATAATATTTTTACGTTTTTTTATAGCGTAATCCAAGGCGATTTTGGTACCGCTTTTGCGAGTGGTTGGAACGTCTTGCTCATCACAATACACTATGCAATAGTAACTTTTATCTATCATTTCATAGTTACGTTCGATGTAAGACGCTTTGCCTGAATTAATTATCTTTTCGGGGTAATAGGTGTCCTCGTAACGTTCTAATAAGTAGTTTTTATAATCCTCATCTATATACGGATATTCTGCTCGCACATAAATTCGTTTTATGTGCGGGTATTTTTGTTTTATTTTGGTTACTGTGTCAAGACACAAACTATTAAATCGACTTTTACTTCCAAAAAGAAATGTATCAACCGAATTTTCAACAATTAACTGTTCAATAATTTTAACAAGTTTTGATTTTAGTTCTTCGGTTTCGTTTATCTTTCTATGCCCGAAGAAACCGCAGGTATTTTCACACATAATAAATCACCTCCGACACAAGTTTACCATATATGGTCTAAAAAGTCCATATATGGTCGTTGTCGTTTTCCTAAAAAGCATAAACTATATGTAGAACTTTTTAGGGGAGATATTATGGATACAAGAAAAGCCGTAGCAACTAGATTGTTAGAATTATGTGAGCAAAAGAGATTATCGGTAAACGCTCTTGCAAGAATCTCAGCCGTACCGCCCTCAACTTTAAAGAATATAATCAACGGCGGTAGTAAGAACGCAGGCGTTGTTACGCTGAAGAAATTATGTGACGGTTTGGATGTATCACTTTATGATTTTTTCAATACAGAAACATTTAAAACTTTAGAACAAGAAATCAAATAATATACTATTAACGAAAACCCTCTCTGCTGAATTTGAGCAGAGAGGGTTTATTTTTTGTTATTTCTTTGTATTTGCACGATGGCGGAGGAAGTCTTCCAAAATAATGGTGGCGGCAACGGCGTCGACCGTTTCTTTACGTTTTTTACCTCTGACATCAGTGTAATTTAATGCGGTGTGGGCACTGACTGTTGTGCAACGCTCGTCCCAAAGTTCAACCGGTAAACCGGTGGCTATTCGCAAACTTTCGGCAGCGGCGGCACACTCTTGTGCTTTAAAGCCTTCGCTTCCGTCCATATTTTTAGGGTAGCCTACTACAATCATTTCGGCACCCAACTCTTTTGCTTTGGCGGCTAATTTTTCGATAAGTTTTTCGCGGTTATATTCGGTTATAACACCTTTAGGGAATGCAAACCCTTCATTTTTGTCACTGAAAGCCACTCCGGTACGGGCAGTACCGACATCGACCGACATTATATACATAATTAATCCTCCGTTATTGTCCAATAATATTTGCGGTTTGAGGTGGGGAAATCCGTTAAAACTCCGTGTTCAGGGTCGTAAAACAAGCCTTTAAAATAAAGTGACCAATGCCAACACCGAGGGGTTTCAAGGCTTAGTATTGCAATTGGCGGAAGTTCCGTTTTTAAATTTGCTTGCTTGCGCTCGGGTTCGTATTTTATATTTAGATTATCAAGTGCTAAAAACATCTGCTTTAAATTTGTTTCACGTTCGGTACCGACAAGTGTAATTATTTCTTCAACTGTCGTACCGCCAAGCATTGCCAAAACTGCCTGACCGCATTGCAGGTCTGTCGGCTCGTGTATGTAAGTAGGCTTATTGGTTAAAGGCATATTATTTATCCTTTTCGCGTAGATTTTCAAAAAAATTCGTTAAAACCTCGGAACACTCTTTTTCCATTATTCCTGCCCACACTTCAGGGCGGTGGTTGTAGGGCAGGCTGAACAAGTCAATAACCGATTCGTGTGAGCAGGAACCCGCTTTTTTATCAAATGCACCGAAAATTACTTTTTTAATTCTTGAATTTATAATTGCACCGGCACACATAGGGCAGGGTTCTAAAGTGACGTATAATTCGCAGTCGTCCAGCCTCCATTTGCCCAAACTTTTGCAGGCGTTGGAAATCGCCTCAATTTCGGCGTGGCCTAATGCATTGTTTTCGGCTTCACGGCGGTTCATTCCGGTGGCAATAATCTCACCATCTTTCACAATAACCGCCCCGACCGGAATTTCACCTAAGTCCCCGACTTCTTTTGCTAAAGTCAGGGCTTTATTCATAAACTCTTTCATATTGTCACCCTAACACTATTACACCCTGTGCTAAAAGCACCTGAATCACACAAAGAACAAGGAAAATTATCATCCATGGGGATGAGAGGAACTTTTTTAGGTTCGGTTTGGTTTCTTCTGCACGCTCAGGTGACAATTTAAAGGCATTATCATCTGATTTTATAAGCATTATAAATCCGCAAATTCCGATAATCAACGATACGGTGAAATAAATGTACGAGGTCATTTCGCTAACCATAGGCGACATATTTTGTGAACTGAATGCCAATACTACTGAAAGAGTATTGTTTATAGCGTGAATAACTATTGCGGGGAGGAGCGAGCCGGTGTATACAGTGGTATATGCTAATAACAATCCCAACAGTGTTGCAAAGGGTATTTGCTGAAGATTTCCGTGCAAGGCACCGAATAGCACTGAAGAGATTACAATTGCTGAAGTATCACTAAATTTTTTGCGTAATGCGCCTAAAATCACACCGCGAATTGCGAATTCTTCTAACAGTGCGGGCAATATTCCAACGCACAAAAGCATAAGAATAAAGGACCATACGCCTGTGCCATATTCGGGTGCGGTTGTTTCAAACTGTATACCGAAAAGGGAGTTTGCAAAGCTTTCAAGGATGTTAGATGCGACGTTGCTTAATGCACTTGCACCAAACCCCAACATTACTAAGGCAATTAACTTTGAAGACGCAACACGTTTTACTGAGATTAGCTCGGCAAAGGTCGATTTTGTTGCCTTCAAAGTGTAAAGATACGGTATAGTTAACGAAACAAGCGAAATCATACTGCTTAAAACATATTGGATATTAGGGTCAGAGAAGCCTTCAAATGCCGAGCTGTTAAAAATGGCACTGAAAATCAAAGCAGCATATGCAATTATATATTGAATTGCATAACTTATAATAAAAAACATACAAAGCGGAAAACCTACGGCATCACCCAATGTTTTTAAACTGCGGTCGGGAATAATAGGTGTAATGGTGGGTGTTTGCATTGATGGCTCTTGATTTTCAGGGTTATTTCCTAACAAATCATTCAAATTCTCGTTTTTTTCGGGTTCAAACATAAATTCACCTCGTTTTGAATTTGTTACAGCTAAAAATATTGTCGTTTTTAGTGCAAAATGCTAATAATTGGGTTTATTATATTACATTTGTGGACTGTTTTTATAAAAAATATATAAAAATCAGCCAATTTTTTTACATAACAGATATTGAAATTCCGTTATGTTTGTATTATTATAATGGTATGATAATATAATAATAAGATATTATCAAAAAATAATCAATGAATATTTAGTAAATTTTTATAATTCGGAGGGAAATTGATGTATACAATCAAAGAAATTTATGACCTCATTGGACAAAAGTTAACCCATAATTTCGGTGTTGCTCCGTCTCAAGCTTCGGATGAACTTTTTTACAAAGCATCTGTTTTGGCTTTGCTTGATATTATGACCAAACGCCGTGCTGAGTTCCGTGAGGAAACCTCAAAGCAGGAAAGCAAAATGGTTTATTATCTTTCAATGGAATTTTTGATGGGTCGTTCTTTTAAAAACAACCTCTTTAATATGAAATTGGATGAAACTTTTAAAAAGGCTTTGGCAAAATATGATGTTAAGCTTGACAACCTTTATGAATTAGAGCCTGATGCAGGCTTGGGAAACGGCGGTTTGGGTCGTCTTGCCGCTTGTTTCTTGGACGGTCTTACCACCGGCGGATATCCTGCAATGGGTTACTGCATTAAGTATGAGTTTGGCATTTTCCGTCAAAAGTTTGCTGACGGTTGGCAGACTGAAATGCCTGATTTCTGGCTTCCGGGTGGAAGTTGTTGGTTAGTTCGCCGTGACGGTTCTGCCGTAGATGTTAATTTCGGCGGAAACGTCAGAGAAATTTGGTGCGATAATCACCATAGTGTTGAGTTGGAAAACAGTGATACCGTCCGTGCAGTACCGTATGACCTTATGGTTGCCGGTGCTGACGGCAGAAGTGTTAATGTGTTAAGACTTTGGAGTTCAGAAACCCCGTCTATCAATATGGCGGCGTTTAACCAAGGTGACTATGTTAGAGCTTTGGAGCGTCAGGCTATGGCAGAGGTTATCAGCAAGGTTTTGTATCCCGAAGATAACCATCCTGAAGGAAAGTCTTTGCGTTTAAGACAGCAATATTTCTTGGTTTCGGCATCTATTCAGGATATTTTACAGCGTCATTTGCGTAAATACGGCACTTTGGATAATTTGCCCGAAAAAGCGGCTATTCATATTAACGATACACATCCGGCACTTGTTGTGCCTGAACTTATGCGTTATCTTTTGGATGAGTGCGGATATACTTGGGATAAGGCTTGGGATATTGTTGTACGTACTACTGCATATACCAACCATACAATAATGCGTGAGGCTTTGGAGTGTTGGCAGATTGACCTGTTCCGCGGTCTTTTGCCCAGAGTATTCCAGATTGTCACCGAGATTGACAACCGTTTCAGAGCATCTATGTGGGAGAAAACACACGATGCTGACTATGTTGCCCGTACCGCAATTATTGAGGGCGGTGTAGTTAAAATGGCTAACCTTTGCGTTGCTTCTTGCCACAGTGTTAACGGTGTTTCGAAGTTGCACAGTAACATTATCAAAGACAATCTTTTTAATGACTATTATCGCGTAACTCCCGAAAAGTTTACAAACGTTACCAACGGTATCGCTTTCAGACGTTGGATTTGCCAGTCTAACCCTGAATTAACCAAGCTTATTACCGAATGTATTGGCGATAAGTTTATTTTGGACAACGCCAAATTAAAGGAATTCGAAAAATTCAAGGATGATAAGGCAGTACTGGAGCGTTTGGCTGAAATTAAACGCGGAAACAAGGAACGTTTTGCAAAGTATGTTAAAAATGAGTATGGAATTATTTTGGACACTAACTCGATTTTCGATATGCAGGTCAAACGTTTGCACGAGTATAAGCGTCAGCACTTGAACGCGCTTCACATTATTTCGGATTACCTCTTTATCAAGGAAAATCCGAACGCAGAATTTACACCCAAAACTTATATTTTCGGTGCAAAAGCTGCCCCCGGTTATCATTTGGCTAAAGAAATTATCCAGATGATTATCAATCTTTCCAAGGTCATTGAAAACGACCCGCAGGTTAAAGACAAGATTAAAATTGTATTCGTTGAGGATTACCGCGTGACCTTAGCAGAACTTATGATTCCGTCGGCTGAAATTTCCGAACAGATTTCATTGGCTTCGACCGAGGCAAGCGGTACCGGTAATATGAAGTTTATGCTTAACGGTGCTATTACTCTTGGTACGGAAGACGGTGCAAACATTGAGATTCACGAAGCAGTCGGTGACGACAATATTATAATTTTCGGTATGCGTACTCCAGAGGTTTTGGCTTTGAGAAATCAGTACCATCCCGGACGTTATTATGACAACAATCCGAAGCTCCGTCGTGCTGTTGATTTCATTACAAACGGTATTAACGGTGCACAGTTCCCGGCATTGTCAAAGGCATTAAGAGGCAACGATTATTATATGGCGTTCGCCGATTTCGAGGATTACTGTGCTGCCCAAGAGAAAGCAAGCGAGTTGTACAAGGATACTGACAAGTGGAACAAGATGTCGCTTATTAATATTGCTAATGCTGGAATATTCTCTGCAGACCGTTCAATTTATGATTATGCTACTAAAATTTGGAACGCAAAACCGCTTGAAAAGCCGGCAAAGAAATGACTGTAAATTAAGAAAATCATAAATTTTGCTTGCATTTTGTAAAATCTGTGCTACAATGGGTTTACAATCAGGCAACTGAAATATTATCAGACGGAGGTGTTTTCCAATGGCATATAAGATTTCTGACGCTTGCATTAGCTGTGGCGCTTGTGCTGCACAGTGCCCTGTTGAGGCTATTTCTGAAGGTGATGGACAGTTCGTTATCGATGCAGATACCTGTATTGATTGCGGTGCTTGTGCTGACCAGTGCCCTGTTGAGGCTATCGCTGAGGCCGAATAATTTAAGGTAAAACTTAAAACTTACATACCCGAGGGTTATTCCCTCGGGTATATTTTTTAATAAAAAAAGATTGACAAAAATTGTTTATACACACACTTTGTTAAATTATAAACAAATATTGTATTTTTGTGCAAGATGTGGTAACATATATTTGTTATATTATATAAAAGTGGTAAAATATAGTTAATAATAACTTTATTGTTCGTACTTTTATGGTTTTTCTTAGTGAACGGTTTATCTGTTCGTTGCTTAATTGGATTTAGGAGGAAATGAAATGTCAAATCCCGAAGGAATTTTACGTCCGATTAAAGAAATTTTCGGAGGAGTGAAATTGCCTCATAATAAAGGTACTGCTGAAAAGCATTCGGTTATCATGCCGGCACCTGATACGGTGTATATTGCAATGCAGCAGCATATAGGTGCCGAGTGTGAGCCTTGTGTTAAGAAAGGCGATACTGTTTATGTCGGTACTAAAGTGGGTGATAGTAATGCTGCATTTTCAGCACCTATTCATTCAAGTGTCTCGGGTACTGTTGACAGTATTGGCACTATGCTTTTGCCGTCCGGTAAAACATGCAAAACAGTTGTTATTAATTCTGATGGATTGATGACACCTGACCCCGAATTGAAACCTCATACGGTTGAAACCAAGGAACAGTTGGTTGCTGCCTCCAGAGATTCAGGACTTGTCGGTTTGGGCGGTGCAGGTTTTCCGGCACACATAAAGCTCAATGTTAATGAAAATACAACTATTGATACGCTTATTGTCAACGGTGCAGAATGTGAGCCGTATATTACCTCTGACTACCGTGAGTGTGTTGAAAGTACCGACAGTATTTTGGGCGGTATTTTCCTTATTAAAAAAATCCTTGGTATTAAGAATGTAATTATTGGCGTTGAGGATAATAAGCCTGAGGCTATTTCCAAATTGCAAAAAATGGCGGAAGATGCTTTGGGTCATACTGTTGGTGTAAATTCAACCGATGATGAAAAGGTACAGGCTCTTTATAAAATTGCATCTGACAGTCAGGATGCCGATGATTCGGTTAAACTGATGAGATTGAAATCTCAATATCCACAAGGTGCTGAAAAGGTGCTTATTTACACAACCACAGGTCGTAAACTGCCTTTGGGTAAGTTACCGTCTGACGTTGGCTGTCTTGTTATGAACATCACCAGTATTTCGTACCTTTACAAGTATATTACAACCGGTATGCCGGTTGTATCGCGTACCGTTACCGTTGCAGGTAATGCCGTGGCAAACCCTCAAAACGTGGTTGTGCCTATCGGTACTCCGGTTGAGAGTATTATTGAATTCTGCGGCGGATATAAAATGGCAGCAAGAAAGGTTTTATACGGCGGACCGATGATGGGTACTGCTTTGGTTGATACCAAAATGCCGTTGTTAAAACAGAACAACGCTATATTGGTGCTTGGACGTAAGGAAGCTGCAAAGTTAACCGAAAATCCGTGTATCAGGTGCGGTCGCTGTGCCAATACTTGTCCGATGGCGTTACAGCCGTTGGAAATTGAGTCGTCATTACGCGTCGGCAATATTGAAAGAGTCAAAGAGCTTTATGCCGACTACTGTATTGAGTGCGGTTGTTGTTCGTATGTTTGTCCGTCTAAACGTCATTTAACACAGACGATGCGTTTAGCAAAAGCAGAATTAAGAAATTCAAAGTAAGGAGGAGTTAAAATGGATAGATTAACAGTTTCAAGTTCACCCCATATAAGACACCAGGACTCCTCTAAAGGTATAATGCTCGATGTGATTATTTCACTTTTACCGTTAGCGGTTGCTGCTTGTGTTATGTATGGTTGGTATGCTCTTTTACTTATAGCTGTAACTGTTGTGTCGGCGGTATTGTCAGAGTATATCTGCTGTAAGGTTATGAAACGAAAAAATTCGATTTATGATTTATCAGCAGTGGTTACCGGTCTTATTTTGGCACTGAATTTGCCACCTCATTTGCCGGTGTGGATGGCAGTTATCGGTAGTGTGATTGCCATAGTTGTTGTAAAAATGATGTTCGGCGGTATCGGTCACAATTTTGCTAACCCCGCAATTACTGCCCGTATTGCATTGTTGGTTTCGTTCCCAAGTGCTATGACTGCTTGGGTTGCACCAAAAGGCACAGAGGTTTTAACCGGTGCTACCGATGCTACTTCAATGGCAACTCCGCTTACAACTGACGGATATTCTTATACTCAGTTGTTTGTTGGCAAAGTCCCAGGTTCTTTGGGTGAGACATTTAAGTTTTTAATTATTTTGGCGTTTTTATATTTGGTTATCCGCCGTGTTATAAGTCCCGTTATTCCGCTTGTTACTGTGGGTACGGTTGCTTTGATGTCGATTATTTTCGGGATTGACCCCTTGTATATGGTACTTTCCGGCGGCCTTTTGTTTGGTGCCGTATTTATGGCGACTGACTATGTTACAAGTCCAATAAACTGGAGAGGACATATAATTTACGGTGTCGGTATAGGTGTGATTACATTTTTGATTCGCCGTTTCGGTTATATGCCGGAGGGCGTATCGTATGCAATACTTTTAATGAATCTGTTTGTTCCGTATATTAACAGAGTCACGTCTCCTAAACCGTTTGGATGGGAGGCAAAAAAATGAAAAATATCAAAAGTGTTATTATAACAACCATTATTCTGACAGTTATTTGTGCTGTTTCGGCTGCAGGCTTGGCAGGCACAAATGCTTTAACCAAGGGGCGTATTGCTAAAGCTGAGAAATTGGCAGAGCAAAAGGCAATGTCAAGAATTATTAAAGCAGACAACTATGTTCAGTCGATTGTTGTTATCAACGGTGTTGAAAATGTTTATTATGTTGCCGAAAACGAGAACACTTGCGGATTTATTTTCACATCTTCTCATAATGGTTACGGTGGCCCCGTTAAGGTTATGACCGGTATTGATTTAGACGGCAAGGTTATTGCGATTGAAGTGTTGAGTGCTTCGGATGAAACCCCCGGTCTTGGTCAAAATGTGGCTAAAAAGACCTATTGGGAAAAGTTTAAAGGGCTATCCCAGAAGGTTAGTGTTGGTAACGGTGGCAATGTGGATGCTGTTACCGGTGCAACATTTTCTTCTAAAGCGGTTGCCGAATGTGTAAATGATGCACTTGATATGTATGAAGCGATAGTTAAGGAGGGTGCTAACAATGGCTGAAAACAGTAAATTATCCACCCTTACTAAAGGAATTGTTAAGGAAAATCCGGTTTTGCGTTTGGTTTTGGGTACTTGTCCTACCTTGGCTGTAACCACTGCCGCGGTTAACGGCATCGGTATGGGTGTTGCCGCAACATTGGTTCTTATTGGTTCAAATGCCGTAATTTCATTGCTTCGCAAAGTCATTCCGGATAAAGTAAGAATTCCGGCATTTATTACAATAATAGCTGCATTTGTTTCAATTATTCAGATGCTTGTTAAAGCATTTTTACCGAGTATTGATGCCGCTTTGGGTATATTCTTACCGTTAATTGTTGTTAACTGCATTATTTTGGCAA
>JAZOQN010000017.1:0-3095 GCA_045656125.1 Acutalibacteraceae bacterium | reverse complement strand
AAAACAATATCGTCACGCTTTGCGGCATCGCCCTCAGCTAAAACTGCACAGCAATCGGTGATAATGGCACCGGCTTCGGTAATCAGCTTTTTCATAGCCTCTAACGACTCACCCGTACTGATAACATCGTCTACTATAAGTACCTTTTTGCCTTTCATTAAAGCAACCTCATCAACGCCTAAATACAAATGTTGCTCATGCTGAGTGGTGATTGAAGTCACATTGACCGAAATAGGATTTCTCATATAAACTTTAGGACCTTTACGTGCAACAACATACGGCTTGCCCGACTGACGGGAAAGCTCATAAGCCAAAGGAATACTTTTTGCCTCAGGAGTTGCAATGACATCAAAATCCTTAACCTTTTTAAGCAACTCTGAACTTGCGGCAACGGTAAGCTCAACATCACCAAAAATAATGAAAGCGGCAATATCAAGATGCTCGTTTACTGCACAAAGCGGAAGTTCACGCTTTAAGCCTGCAATTGTCATTTCATAAACCTTGTTCATACTTAATCCTCCAATAAACGTTTTAGGTAAGATTTTCGCTATATCAGCCCGGAGGCCACTCTAAAGAGCGTCCTGCAAGCATATGGAAATGCAAGTGTCCTACTGTTTGACCGCCATCACGACCGCAGTTGTTAACAATGCGGTACCCGTCTGTCAAATTTTTCTGCTTTGCAATCAAAGCAATAACTTCAAAAATCTTTGCAATAACAGAACTGTTTTCAGACGTTATCTCGTCAGCACATTTGATATGCTTTTTGGGGATGATAACGGCGTGAAACGGTGCTTGAGGGTCAATATCGGCAAACGCTAAAACTTCGTCAGTTTCATAAATTTTTGTTGACGGAATTTCACCAGCCACTATTTTACAAAATAAGCAATCCATAATCTGACTCCTATTTAAGCATTGATTTTACAGTATCTTCTGCTGAATCCAAAGCTTCTTTAATTTTAGAAACGTCCTTGGCACCTGCCATTGCGAAATCAGGACGTCCGCCACCCTTACCGCCGGCAATGGCTGCTACAGCTGAAACGACTTTTCCGGACATAACACCTGCTTCAATAGCCAGTTTTCCTGCAGTAGCTGCAAATGTTACCGAATCACCGTTTTTATCGGCGAAAACTGCAACTGCATCGGGCATTTTATCGCGGATTTTATCTGCCATACTGCGCAATGTATCGCTACCTATAGCCTCAAACTCTGCGGTTATAAGTTTAACGGAGCCTAAATCCTTAGCCGAAGCCAAAAGCTCATCTACTCTGAATCCGGCAAGTTTAGAATTCAACTTTTCGACTTCACGACAAGATGCTTTAAGTTCAGCTGAGATTTGTTCACACTTTTGTGCCAGCTCGGCAGGATTATTAAGTTTTAATGCGCCTGCGGCACTGTTAATTTCGGTTTCGTATTTTTGTAAAAGCTCTAATACTCCGCTTCCGGTTACTGCCTCAATACGTCTTACGCCCGAAGCGACCGACGATTCCGACACAATCTTAAATGCACCGATAACCGCAGTATTTTTAACGTGCGTACCACCGCAAAGTTCTACTGAAAATCCCGGTACATTTACAACACGGACAACATCACCGTATTTTTCGCCAAATAAAGCCATAGCTCCCATTGCCTTAGCTTCATCAATGGGCATTTCGCGGTTATCAACATCAACAGCATCTAAAATAATGCCGTTTACCAAAACCTCAACCTGCTTGATTTCATCTGATGTCAAAGCGGAAAAATGAGTAAAGTCAAAGCGTACAGCCGACTCATTTACCAACTGACCTGCCTGCTCAACATGAGTACCCAAAACCTTGCGTAAAGCTGCCTGCAAAAGATGAGCTGCAGTGTGGTTACGTCGAATTGCCTGCTTACGTTTGCCATCAAACTCAACGTGAACAGTGCTTCCAACAGAAATTTCACCGCTATTTACTGTGCAATAATGCATAAAGATGCCACTGGCATTTTTCTTTACGTTATCAACAGTAACGTTGAAGCCGTCACCCGAAATTGAGCCTTCGTCTCCAACCTGACCGCCACTCTCAGCATAACAAACGGTTTTGTCAAGCACAATAACACAGTTTTCACCGTTTACCGCAGCGTTTTTAAATTCACCGTCAACAACAATACTTAAAACCTTAGCAGAACATTTCGACTCTGTATAGCCCAAAAATTCTGTTGCAGAAATTCCATCAAATCCAATTTCAGAACTCTTCCAAGACTCGCCTGCGGACTTACTTCTTGCATCACGAGCCCTCTGCTTCTGCTCGTCCATCAAACGCTTGAATTCATCCTCATCAACAGTCCAGCCTTTTTCCTCTAAAATATCTTTAGTAAGGTCAATCGGGAAACCGTAGGTATCATTCAATTTAAATGCATCAGCGCCCGACAAAACCTTACCCTCGCCTGAAGAAGTAATATCCTCAAGCATTTTAAGGCCCAAATCAATAGTCTTGCCGAAGTTTTCTTCCTCAACCGAGATGATTTTCTTAATATAATCTGCCTTTTCAAGTACTTCGGGATATGCATCCTTGTTTTCACCGATAACCTTATCACAGATATCGCAAAGAAACATTTTGTTAATACCTAACAACTTACCGTGACGTGCAGCACGACGCAAAAGACGGCGAAGAACATAGCCTCTACCCTCATTTGAAGGCAAAACACCGTCACAAATCATAAATGTTGCACCGCGGACATGGTCAGTAACAACACGGATAGAGACATCCTTTTTAGCATCCTTGCCATACTCAACACCGGCAATTTTACAAACCTCATTCAAAATATTGCGAACTGTGTCAACTTCAAAAAGGTTGTCCACGCCCTGCAATACGCAAGCCAAACGCTCAAGACCCATACCGGTATCAATATTCTTTTGTTTTAATTCGGTATAATTGCCGTTTCCGTCATTGTTGAACTGTGAAAAAACGTTATTCCAAATTTCCATATAACGGTCACAGTCACAACCGGGTTTACAGTTAGGTGAACCGCAGCCGTATTTCTCACCGCGGTCAAAATAGATTTCGGAACAAGGGCCACAAGGACCTGAACCATGCTCCCAGAAGTTATCAGCCTTGCCCAAGCGAACAATATGCTCC
>JAZOQN010000016.1:0-8483 GCA_045656125.1 Acutalibacteraceae bacterium | reverse complement strand
TTGCCGATTTTGTTGACATTTTCTTTTTAGGCGAGGGCGAAGAGGTCGATTTAGAGGTTATCGACCTTTACCGCGAGTGCCGAGATAAAGGCGTTTCTAAAGAAGAATTTTTGAAAAAGGCTTCAAAAATTGAGGGTGTTTATGTTCCTTCACTTTATGATATAGAGTATAACGAAGATAACACGATTAAGGCAATTACGCCGAAATCACAAGCACCCGCGACAATTAAAAAGCGTATAATTAAGGACTTAGATAACTGTTTTTATCCTGAAACTTTTGTAACTCCGTTTATTGAAATTATCCACGACAGAGCAGTGCAGGAGGTTTTCAGAGGCTGTATACGTGGTTGCCGTTTCTGTCAGGCAGGGTTTATTTATAGACCTGTGCGTGAAAAGTCGGCAGATACCGTTAACCGTCAGGCAAAATGTCTTTGCGAGAATACGGGTTACGAGGAAATTTCTTTGTCAAGTTTGAGTACAAGCGATTACACCGAACTTGAAAAATTGTTGGGCGAAATGCTCGATTGGAGTGACGGACAAAAGGTAAGTATATCTTTGCCATCCTTAAGAGTGGACAACTTCTCACCCGAGTTGTTGGAAAAGGTTAAAAAAGTCAAGAAGTCGGGACTCACCTTTGCTCCTGAAGCCGGCACTCAAAGACTTCGTGACGTTATCAACAAAAACGTTACCGAAGAAGAAATTATGCGTACCTGCCTTACTGCATTTCAGGGCGGTTATACCTCGGTGAAACTTTACTTTATGTTAGGTTTGCCGACCGAGACTGATGAGGATTTAATAGGTATCACTGCTTTGGGTCAGAGAATTGTCAATATGTTTTACGAAATGCCCGAAAGACCAAAGGGTAAGTCGGTAAACGTTTCAATAAGCGTTTCAACCTTTGTTCCAAAGCCGTTTACTCCGTTCCAGTATGAACCGCAGGATGATTTATTGGAGGTTGAACGTAAACAAAAGTTGCTTGTAGACAGTTTGACTACCAAGAAAATCACTTTGAGTTGGCATGATTCAAAAACCAGTATTTTAGAGGGCGTTTTTGCCCGTGGTGACCGTAGATTAGGTCAGGTTATTTATGAGGCTCATAAATTGGGCTGCAAATTTGACGGTTGGGGCGAAATGTTCGATTACGATAAGTGGATGAAAGCCTTTGAAATCGCAGGTGTGGACCCGAAATTTTATAATCATCGTACACGTGGCTTTGATGAGATTTTACCTTGGAGTCACTTGGATTATTATGTTTCAGAAGAGTTCTTGCAGGAGGAAAACCGCAAGGCACATGAGTCGGTAACCACTCCTCACTGTCGCCAAAAGTGTTCTAACTGCGGTGCTGCTTGTATGAAGGTAGGTGTTTGTGTTGAGAAACGTTAGAGTGTTTTATGCAAAGCAGGGGCGTATGAAGTATGTTTCGCATCTCGATATGAACCGTTATATGGTAAGACTTTTTAAGGTGGCTAAAATCCCTGCTTGGTATACCGAAGGTTTTAATCAGCATTTATATTTAACATTTGCGTTACCGTTGTCGCTGGGTATTACAGCCGACTATGATATTATCGACTTGAAAATTGTAGACGATAATTTTACTAATGAGCAAATTTTAAGCAACCTAAAAGAAAAGGCAGCCGAGGGGATTGAGATTCTCAATGTCAGTGAGTCTTGGTGCAAGGTGCCTGAATTAAAGTTTGCATCCTACACCTTGACATATAAGGACAGTGACCTTGAGTTGCTTAAAAAATTGGACAAGCTGTTACATTCAAACGCTATTTTGGCTGAAAAGAAGGGTAAAAAGAATAAAATCACCTTGCTTAATTTGGCAGAAAAGATTAAGTCAATCGAAACAGATTTGAACGGTGATACACTCACTGTAAAAGTTACACTTCCTGCGGGTAATGACGAAAATATTAATCCGCAATTGTTTTTACAGTCCTTTATCAGTTCGGGCAATCGCAGACCTGAGATTGTATTAATTAACCGAAATATGCTTTACACTGAAAATATGCAAATATTTGAATAAAATTTTAGCCGAGTTAAAACTCGGCTATTTTTTATTGACAAATATATAATATCATTATATAATATACAACAGATGTTGCACAACACGTGTTGTGTATTGAAGGAGGTCAACTAAAAATGCCACCGAAACCGAAATATAACAGAGAAAAAATAATTGATATTGCTGTAAATTTAGTGCGTGAAAAGGGAGTAGACGCTTTAACCGCACGTGAGATGGCTAAGTATTTAGGAACATCGTCAAGACCGATTTTTACAGCGTTTGAAAATATGACCGAACTAAAAGCGGAAGTTGTAAACAGATGTAATTTTATTTATGAGGAATACTGTAAGCGAGAGGTTTCAAGTAATTTATACCCTGAATATAAGGCTTTGGGTATGGCGTACATAAAACTCGCAAAGGAAGAAAGCAACATTTTTAAATTGTTGTTTATGTGTGAAAACGAAAACGAGTATATGGATTTACAATATAAGTCCGTAATTAATATGGTTCAAAATCAAACAGGTTTAGGTGAAAAGGGTGCTAATTTAATGCATTTTGAAATGTGGACTTTTGTTCACGGTATTGCAACGATGTTTGCGACTAAGTATATTGAATTGGATATAAACACTGTAAGTGACTGTATGTCAGATGTCTATAACGGACTTAAAAGGAGGTTTAACAGTGAAGAGAATAATTGAAATCAAAAATTTGAATAAATCTTTTGGTGAAGTAAAGGCAGTGCAGGATTTAAGCTTTAATGTACGTTGCGGTGAGTTATTTGCATTTTTGGGAGTTAACGGAGCAGGAAAAAGCACAACAATATCAATTATGTGCGGTCAACTTTCAAAGGATTCGGGAAGTGTAGTTATTGATAACTGCGACCTTGACGAAAATATAGATACAATAAAAAGTGAATTGGGAGTTGTATTTCAAAATTCAGTGCTTGATAAAGCGTTATCGGTTTACGACAACCTCGAAACCCGTGCTGCTTTATATGGAATAGTAGGGGAAAGGTTCAAACAAAAATTAAATGAACTTGCCGAAAAGTTAGAGTTTAAGGACTTGCTTAAACGTACTGTCGGTAAACTTTCAGGCGGACAAAGACGTAGGATTGATATTGCAAGAGCGTTGTTGCACGAGCCTAAAATTTTGGTGTTAGATGAGCCTACAACCGGGCTTGACCCTCAGACAAGAAGTCTGCTTTGGAGCTTTATTGAAAATTTGCGTAAGGAAACCGGAATGACAGTTTTCTTAACAACTCATTATATGGAAGAAGCTGCAGATGCCGACTATGTCGTTATTCTTGATAGCGGAAAAATCGCAGCAGAGGGTACACCGCTTGAACTTAAAAACACATATACCGGTGACTTTATTACACTTTATAACGTTACCGAAGATGAGGTTAAGTCGCTTGGTTTTGATTATGCTGAATTGCGGGATGCTTACCGTGTTTTGGTGCCTGATACTACCGCCGCTACTGAACTTATTATTAAGAATTCTCAAATTTTCCGTGATTATGAAATCACTAAGGGTAAGATGGACGATGTATTCTTGGCAGTGACCGGTAAACGTTTAACAGGAGGCAATGAAAATGAATGATTTAAAAGCGTTAATAAAACGTAATACAAAGTTATTCTTTAAAGACAAAGGAACATTTTTCACATCGCTTATAACGCCTTTAATTTTGCTGTTTTTATATGTTTGTTTTTTGGGTAATGTATACCGCGATAGTTTTAAATTGACATTTGAACAGATGAATATCGGAATTACAGTGCCTGATAAGGTCTTGAATGCCTTGGTTAGCGGTCAGTTATTTTCGTCGCTGTTGGCGGTTTGTTGTGTTACTGTTGCGTTTTGTTCAAATATGATAATGGTAAATGATAAGGTGAACGGCTCTCGTTCTGACCTCACAATAACACCTGTTAAACCTTCGACAATGGCTTTGGGATATTATATTTCAACTGCTATTTCTACCCTTGTTATAACATTTGTAGCAACAGGAATTTGCTTAATTTATGTTGGTGCTACCGGTTGGTTTATGTTGGCAAAGGATATTTTTTCACTTGTACTGGACGCGTTTTTACTTACAATGTTCGGCACGGCACTTTCAAGTGTGATAATTGTTTTCCTTTCGTCGCAAGGACAGATTTCCGCAGTTGGTACGATTGTCAGTTCGGGCTACGGATTTATTTGCGGTGCTTATATGCCGATTTCACAGTTTTCCAGTACCTTGCAGAACATTATTGCCTTGTTGCCGGGGACTTATGGAACTTCGCTTTTAAGAACGCATGCAATGAATGGCTCTGTTTTAGAACTTGAAAAATTGAATTTGCCCAAAGAAGCAATTGAAGGCATAAAGGATATGGTTGATAGTAATTTGTACTTTTTCGGTACAAAGGTCAGTGATTTAGCGAAATACGGCGTATTGGTCGGTTCGGTTTTATTGCTGATTGTTGCGTATGTTGTTATCAACATTATTAGAAATAAAAAACCAATTGTAAAATAATTAAATTCAAGTTAATAAAAAAGACCAAGCAGTGCTTGGTCTTTTTATTTGTGTTTTAAGAAACGGAAGCTAATGCTATCTCAACTAACGGTTAAATTTACTTATTTCTGTTTTTATATTTTAGGGGTGTTGTTCCTACAATGTCAGTAAAAACTTTTCTAAAATGGTTTTCAGAATTAAAGTGGATTGTTCGACTGATTTCCGATATAGAATAGTTACTGTTTTCTAAATACTCAATAGCAATATTGATTTTTACAGAGTTTAATAAATTTATAGGTGTTTGCCCTAATTCTTTCTGAAATAAATGGTAGAGAGTCGACTCACTGACGCAACAATGTTTTGCCAAATCTTCAACTGAGAATGGCTTATCCCAGTTATTTGTTATATATTCTATTGCTTTGTGCAAAGTTGTATTATAGGTGATGTTTGACTCAACCATCAAAGGAAGTACATTTTGCAATAGCTTATAAAACAGTGAATACGCTTCTAATTCTTTTAGATAGTCGATAGATAATAAATTAGCTATTTCTATCAGCGTATCCTTGATTTCTTTATCGCAACGAATAATTTGAGGCTCATACCTGAACTGTTCATAGTGCATAAAACAACTAACATAAACAACTTGAATCTCAGGGGTTCCACGCCACTCAGAATAACAATAAATGTTTTCAGGTATAAATACGACGTCCCCTTCGTTAACCTTGAGTTTTTTGTTTAGATAGATATAGGTTCCGCTGCCTTTTAATATAACGCCGATTCGAGTTTTTCTTCGGCTGTTATTACCACGGCAAAAATGATAATTATTAAACAGATGTTTTGATGCAGAAAGCTCAGAAACATAAATTTTTTTAGTATCCATTTTATTTTAACACCCTAACACAATTGCAGAATAGTTACTTTTTTTGCAGTATACCATATTGAATAAATTTTTGCAAGATGGTATACTGAATATAAAAATATACGGAGGTGTTTTTTATGGAATTTCAAAACAAAACAGCTATTATAACCGGTGGAGCATCCGGTATTGGTTTCTTGAGTGCCAAATGTCTTGCTAAAGAGGGAGCAAATGTACTTTTGGTTGACATTAACGAAGCTATGCTTAAAGAAAAAACCTCGGAAATTAACGCTCATGGCATTGGCAAGGCTGAATACGCGGTATGCGACGTAAGAGAATACGAGCAGGTCGTGGCAGCGGCTGATAAGGCAGTTGAAAAATTTGGAAGAATTGATATATTAGTAAATTGTGCCGGAGGATGTGAACGCCGTTGTAACAATTATGACGGTGACTGGTTGGAAACTCCTTCCGAAATTTTCGACTGGGGAATTGATGTAAACTTAAAAGGCCCACTTTATTTTTCTCAGGTATGTATGCGTCAGATGGTCAAACAAAAAAGCGGTGTTATCATCTATCTTGGCTCAATATGCGGTGACGAAGCAAGTCCGACTGCTATGGCTTACTCTGCTTCTAAAGCGGGATTGATGAACGGTCTTACTAAATCAATGGCACTGTTTGGTGCACCTCACAATGTCAGAGCGGTGTGCGTAAGCCCCGGTCCCGTATTAACAAGAGAGGCTATGGGTAAACAAAGAACGCTTTTAGGCAGAGCTGCCGAGGTACAGGAAATAGTTGATTTCATTTTATATATGGCATCTGATAAGGCCGCCTTCATTACAGGAAGTAACCACCTTATTGACGGTGGCAGAATCGCTATGACAAGGGGATAAAAATAATGAAACCATCATTTTTAAATCAAAACCACCCACTTATAACTGCAATGATATTAAAGGACAATCCTGACAGTATCAAATATGCGATTAAAAATTCTATTTATGACGGTGCGGATTGCCTCGGAATTCAGTTCGAATGGTTGAAAAAGGAATTTAAAACCGAGGAAAACTATAAAAAAATATTTTCTGTTTGTTCGGGTCATCCGATATACGCTACCAATTACAGAGGTGCAGAAAACTGTGGTTTCTCAGATGAAGAACTGAGTGAAGAACTTTTAAAGATATTATCCTGCGGTGCTACGCTTGGCGATGTGCCGGCAAGCCTTTTTGACTCGGAAAGCGGTATGGGTAAAGGACTTGAACTTTCCATGAAGCAGGATGCAATTGATAAACAAATGAAGTTGGTTGATAAAATTCATAATATGGGTAAGGAAGTTATAATGTCTTCCCACGTTACGAGATATACGCCGGCGGAAACCGTTTTAGAAATCGCCTATAACCAACAAAAACGCGGCACCGATATTGTAAAGATTGTAACTGCCGCAAATTCAGATGAAGAACAAATGGAAAACTTGAGAATCACCACGCTTTTAAAAAAGGAACTGAAAGTGCCGTTTTTGTTCCTTTCAGGCGGAACACACTCGAAAATTCACAGAATGATAGGCGCACAACTTGGTTGTGTAACATATTTAGCAGTGCATGAGCACGACGAAAGGGCAGTTCCTAACCAACCTACAATAAAAGCGGCAAAAGCAGTGAGGGACAATCTTGATTATCTGCCGGATATTATTAGGTAAGAATAATGAATTATAAAAACTGTATTGTAGGTGATTTTATGTCTTATAAAAGAATAGTTTTTACAAAACCTTGTATAGCAGAATTGTTGGAGTATGAACTGGCAGAGCTAAAGCCTAATGAGGTTCAGGTGCAATTGGTGTTTTCAACCATAAGTAGCGGTACTGAAAGGGCAAATGTAATGGGAAGTAAAACGGTTGCGTGGCATCTTCCCGAGGCTGATGAAGCTATTTTCCCGCGTTATCTCGGTTACAGTTCGTCAGGCATTGTGGTTAAGGTCGGAGAAAATGTTAAGGATTATAAGGTCGGTGACCGTGTGGCACTTTCTTGGTCAACCCATACCGAAGTTCAAAACATAAATGTTAATTATGTTCATCATTTGCCGGAAGATATTTCTTTTGAAAATGGTGCGTTGACTCATATAGCAACCTTCCCATTGGCAGCTATAAGAAAATGTCGTTTTGAAATGGGCGAGTCAGCTATCGTTATGGGAATGGGCGTGCTCGGTATGTTTGCAGTTAAATTGTTAAAAATTGCAGGTGCTGTGCCTATTATTGCGGTTGACCCTGATGAATCAAAACGAAAGAAAGCATTAGAGGTAGGCGCTGATTATGCTCTTGACCCGTATGCTCCTGATTTTGCTGAAACTGCCAAAAAACTTACTAACGGTGGTGCAAATATTGGTCTTGAAATCACAGGCATCGGTGCAGGTCTTGATGGAATCCTTGATTGCATGGCACTCAAAGGCAGAGTTGCACTTTTAGGATGTACCAGAAATAGTGACTCTACTATTGACTATTACCGTAAAGTTCATGGGCCCGGTATAACCTTAGTCGGTGCACATACCGCTGCAAGACCGAGCACCAATTCTTCAAACGGTTGGTGGACCGAAAGAGATGATTTTGAAGCGGTCTTAAGGCTTACCAAAATGGGTAGAATCAACTTGGCTGAACTTGTTGAAGAAACGCATTCGCCGAATGAATCAACCGAAATTTATACACGGCTTTGTAACGACAAAACATTTCCGTTAGTTCAATTTGATTGGAGACTTTTAAAATGAAAAAAATTAAAGTTGCTCAAATTGGAACGGGACACGACCACGCGCATGAGTCTTTTAAAACCTTAAAACGCTTGGGTGATATTTTTGAAGTTGTGGGCTACGCTGTTTTACCTAATGACAGTTTGAACGTGCAGGAACTTCATTATGAAAACCATAAAGGAGCTTATGAGGGTTATCCGCAACTCACCGTTGATGAAATTTTAAATTATGAAGGTCTTGATGCTGTTGTTATTGAGGCCGAAGACCGAGATTTAACCAAATATGCCATTATGGCAGCTGAAAAAGGCTTGGCTATTCATATGGATAAGCCCGGCGGTGTGTCGGATGAGGAATTTGACAGACTTATCGACATTGTGAGCGAAAAAAAGCTTGTTTTCCATACCGGTTATA
>JAZOQN010000015.1:0-5753 GCA_045656125.1 Acutalibacteraceae bacterium | reverse complement strand
AGAAGAATACCTTTTAAAATGGCGAAATGATATGGCAATGAGTGAGGAGATGGTGGCGCTGAGTTATGAATACTGCATCATCCAGACCGCAAGGCTATCTTTTCCATATATGGATAAAATCATTGAGCGATGGTTCAAAGAAGGCATCCACGACATTGCATCTGCCGAGGAAGATAACAGAAAATTTAAAGGAAGACGGGAACAATCGGTATCCGATAAAAAGGATTACGACGACCTTGAAAATTTAACCCGTGGAAGATTTACTGAAGAATAAAAAAGAGGCTTTTGGCCTCTTTTTTATTCTTCTTCCAATAATTTTCTTGCCATAAATACACCCATAACAGATGCCATCATAAGTCCTCTTGTCCAACCGCTTGAATCACCTAAACAATAAAGACCTTCAACACTTGTTGTGAGATTTTCATCCATTTTTACACGGTTGCTGTAAAACTTTAATTCAGGACTGTAAAGCAATGTTTCGGTTGAAGCAAAACCGGGGACAACGTGGTCAACCGCCTGAATAAAGTTTATGATGTTGGTCATTGCACGGTAGGGCATAGCGGCGGTAATGTCACCCGCAACAGCATCAGGTAAGGTAGGTTTTAGATTTGCACGGGCTAATTCTTTATCCCAAGTGCGTTTACCGTCTAAAATATCACCGTAACGCTGAACTAAAATGTGACCTGCACCGAGCATATTGGTTAACTCGCCAACCTTTTGAGCATATTCAATCGGCTGATTGAAGGGAACACTGAAGTTGTGTGAGCAAAGTATTGCAAGGTTAGTATTCTGCGATTTAAAGTCCTTATACGAATGACCGTTAACAACAGCCAAATTGTTATCATAGTTTTCCTGACTAACAAAACCACCCGGATTTTGACAGAAAGTACGAACCTTATTTTTAAACGGCTTAGGATAACCAATAAGCTTTGACTCATACAAAACTTTATTAACGGTTTCCATTACTTCGTTTCTGACTTCAACTCGGACACCAATGTCAACAGTACCGGGCTGATGTGCAATATTGTGTTCTGAACATTGTTTTTCAAGCCAATCTGCACCTCTGCGTCCGGTTGCAACAATAACGCTTTGGGCTTTAATTTCAAAGTCTTGCTTGCGGTCGGTAGCCATAATACCAACGCACTTTTCACCGTCGAAAATAAGGTTGGTACATTCGGTGCCAAAATAAATTTCAACACCGTTGTTGATTAAGAATTTTTCGATAGAAAGGTAAATATCCTGTGCTTTTTCGGTGCCCATATGACGAATAGGACAGTCAACAAGTTGTAAACCTGCCTGAATTGCACGTTTTCTGATTTCTTTTACCTCTTCGGTGTTACCTAAGCCTTCAACATGCTCATCAGCACCGAATTCAAGGTATATTTTATCGGCATAGTCGATTAATTCCTGTGCAAAATTTTCACCGATAAGTGAGGGTAAATCACCACCGACTTCGTAACTCAAAGAAAGTTTGCCGTCAGAAAAAGCACCTGCTCCCGAAAATCCGGTAGTAATGTGACAAAAAGGCTTGCAGTTGACACATTTTTTAGTTTTTGATTTAGGGCAGTGACGGTTCTCAACCGACTGACCCTTTTCAACGATGACTATTTTCTTCTTACTGCCGAGTTTAATCATCTCAATTGCAGTAAAAATACCTGCGGGACCGGCACCAACGATAACTACGTCTGTTTTCATTTCAATCTCTCCAAAAATCAATTATTAAAAATGACAACTGGTTATGTTTTTGATTAACCAATACATTATAACATATTTAAAATACTTTTGCAATAAAATTAAGTGTCAATTTATATTGTTGAAATAATACCAAATTAGTGTTAAAATAAAAATAGATAAATTAAAGGAGTGAAGATAGTGTCTGTTTTAAATATTACTAAAGATAATTTTGAAAATGAGGTTTTAAATTCTGAAAAACCTGTTTTAATTGATTTTTATGCCGATTGGTGCGGACCGTGTCAGATGGTGGGACCCATAGTTCACGAAATTGCAGAGGAGCTTGCTGATATTAAGGTTGGTAAAATCAATGTTGATGAGCAACCGGAATTGGCTGCCGCATTCCGCGTTCAGAGTATACCAATGTTAGTTGTTGTAAAGGAAGGCAAAATAGCCAATCAATCGGTAGGTTTAATGCCTAAAGAACAAATTTTGAAATTATTATAACAGAAAATTAAAACCGCTGTTTTGTTGAAAACAGCGGTTTTGTCATATAATAAAAATAATTAAATGTCGTGTTCTCTGATGCCAAGTATACCCAAAGTACCGGGTCCGCAGTGGCAGGAAACAGTGCATCCTGCTTGGGTGATAAGCACTTGTTTGTCAGGGTATGCGACTTCAACCATTGCTTTTAACTCTAAAGCAATTTCATCGCAGTTGCCGGAATGAGTAACAAATATACGCTTGCCGATAAACTTGTTCTCGTCTGCCAGCTTTTCAGAAACATATTGCTTTAATACTTCGTTCATTTTGCCACGGTATTTTTTGGTTACCGACATTTTACCGCCACTAACCTGAATCATCGGGCGGAGTTTCAAAAGGTTTGCACCCAAAGCTGCAATAGACGAGCAACGACCACCTTTGTGAAGGTATTCCAATGTATCAACAACGAATGATGCGTCAACTTTTGGAATGAGTGTGGTGATTTCATCGTAGATTTCTTTTGCGGATTTGCCTTCATCTGCTAAATCGCAAGCGTGAAGAACTAATAAACCGATACCGGTTGAAAGATTGCGACTGTCGATACAGTAAACATTATCCATATCTTCTGCGGCCAAACGTGCATTATTAAATGTGGTTGACATTTCAGAACTGATATGGAAATAAACCGCCTCATCGCCGTCTTTAACGTGGGTGTTAATAAAATCTTCGTGCTCGGTCATATTAGTAGCGGTGGTTTTAGCAAGATTTCCGCTTGTTTTGTAGTAAGCGTAAACGTCGTCAGGGGTAATATCAACTCCGTCACGATGAGCCTCGTCACCCAAAACAACGGTTAAAGGACTGATTTTAATATTTCTTTCAGCGGTGATTTCAGCCGAAAGGTCACAAGTGCTATCACTTAAAATTAAAGTTTTTCTGTTGCTCATAACTTTTGTCCTCCAAAGAAAATAGAGTTAGTTTAATAAACACTTTTGAAAGTATATCACATTTTTCGTGATTTCTCAACATTTTTTTGTTTTTATTTTATTTTTGTAAATTTACTCTTTTATTTTCACCAAAATACTGTTATACTATAATTTGAAGTTATTGGTTTTAGCATTTTATGAAATGGGATGTATAAAATATGGGAAAACAAAACAATTCATCTACTTTTGTGGCTTGCATTGCGGTGGGGCTTGTGGCTGTGATTGCAATTATGGCAATTGCTGTAAACGGTTGGGGAAAGAAAGACCCCGTAACTGAAAGCTCTTCTGTTGATACAGTGTCTCTTCCGTCTTCTTCAAGTGAAGATGTGCCGAGTTCTGTGCCTTCTTCGTCTGAGGAAACCCCGTCTTCGTCAGAGGTGGAGAGTTCTTCAAGCCAGGTCAGTTCTTCTGTAATAAGTTCTAATAACAGTAGTAGTTCTGCAACAAGTGATAAACGCCCTTCAAATTATCCTGCTAATGATGGGGATAAAGTGTGTTATTTGACATTTGATGATGGTCCGTCAACGGCAGTTACTACGAGGATTTTGGAAACATTAGATAAATATAACGCCAAGGCCACATTTTTTGTTGCAAACGGAAGCAAAAGTATGCTTACCAAAATCAAAGACGGCGGCCATGCAATAGGCTTGCATACAAATTCACATGATTATGATATTTATAAAAGCAAAGAAGCATATTTTAAGGATTTGAACGCTATTAGCGACAAGGTTTATGCAGCTGTTGGGATACGTTCTAAAATTATCCGTTTCCCCGGCGGAAGCAGTAATACCGTAAGTAAGAGCCGTTGTAAAGGTATAATGTCAGTTTTGGTTGAAGAGGTTGAAAAGCAAGGTTATGCTTATTTTGACTGGAACGTTGACAGTAATGACGCTAACTCAAGTAAAATGGAAGTTATCGATGGTAAGAAGAGAACTCCAAAGGCAACCATAGTAAACAGTGTTTTAAACAGTGCTAAAGGCAAAGATAAAATTTGTGTTTTGATGCACGATATTGCTGTTAAAACTACCACAGCCGATGCACTTCCCGAAATTATTGAAGGACTTCGCGATATGGGTTACCGTTTTGAAGCCTTGACAACATCTTCACCGGTATTTCATATGAAAGTGAACAACTAAAAGGAGTATTTTAAGATGGTTTTAAAGATTAAAAAACTTAATGAAAACGCTGTTATCCCTAAAACTGCTACCGGTGGCAGTGCGGGTATGGATTTATATGCTTGTCTTGACAGTGACGTTACTTTAGCTCCGGGTCAGCGTGCTTTGATACCTACCGGAATTGCAATTGCTTTGGAGTCTAACGCTTACGTTGCTTATATATATGCTCGAAGCGGTTTGGCTATTAAAAGCGGTATTACGCTTTCTAACTGTGTTGGCGTTGTTGACAGCGACTATCGCGGTGAGGTCAAGGTTGGATTGATTAATTTGTCTGATAGTGAATATACTGTGAAAAACGGTGACAGAATTGCTCAAATGGTAATCGCTCCGGTTATTATGGCTGATATTGAAGAAGTATCCGAACTTGATGAAACCGAGCGTGCCGAAGGTGGCTTTGGCTCAACCGGAAGGAGTTAAAAATGGAGTCTTTTGCATTAAAGCATAAGCCTACATTAAATGCGGCATCGGTTATACTGTTTGTTTTAAGTTATATAGTGTGCGGTATTTTCGGTTGGCTTGATGTTATAAAGGATTTGTTTAATGTTAACGGTTCAAATATGGGGACAAAGTTAGTAATGCCCATTACATACAGTATAGTCAGTTTTTTGTTTTTTGGATTACTGATAGCTTTTGCGGTTTTCGGATTGTTACTAAAAAACAAGTTAATGGTTTTCTTGAGTTTTGGCTATCAAGTTCTGTTTGTGATTTCGTTTGCATTATTGGGAGTGTTCGCAACGGGAAATATTGAAAGCGTGAAGATTTTTAAACTTTTAACCTATGTATTATCTTTCATAATGATTCCCGTTTACGGCGTTATCTGGCATTTAGGCCCTATATTCTTATTACTTTTTGCTTGCTTAATTGTATTTGGAATTGTATCAGTTATAAAGGTTTGTAAAAAACATAAAATTTAAAAAATAATAGTGATTCATTAAAGTGCAGTAGCTTGAGTGTTACTGCACTTTTGTTATTTTTTAAAACTTGTCTGCATAGTATTTCAAGGAAAGGATTGATATTATGCAGGCTATGTATCCACAAAACCGAAAAAAGCAGAAAGACTATAAATTAAATATATTAATACTGCAAACAGTTACTGTTGCAGTGATTTTACTTTTTGGTTTAGGTATTCGTATGTTCGGGGGAGAAGTGTATACGAAAATCAGTAAATGGTATCACAAAAATTTTGACGATATTACATTGGCGTCGGAGGTTTTGACGCCTGAAAGTAACGAGCCTGTAAAATCACCTCAGGTTTATACCGATAGTGAAATTCAAGGGACTGAAGAGGAGTTTTCTGCAATTGGAGAAGATGATGATGAACCTGAAAATATCGGTGAAGAGTACGACAGTGAAATTGACGGCAGTGTCACGGGGAATATAACCGATTTTGAAAATGTTGAAACCACAGCCGTTTCGGGCGGAGTTAACACATTTTTAATGC
>JAZOQN010000014.1:0-14813 GCA_045656125.1 Acutalibacteraceae bacterium | reverse complement strand
GGTGCAATTATCAAAGAAGCTGCTCTTCGCTGCTCTAACCCTGAAGATGAAAGCTTACTTTTTAGATTTAACCTTTACAAAGAGGTCCCCGGTAACAATACCGAAGACGAAGAAGACGAATAAATCTTAATTGTATTTTAGTGCAAAAACCGCAGTGGGTGACCCACTGCGGTTTTTATTTGTATTTTCGATTTATTTATTTAATCCGAGTAAGGACTCAACCTCGTTAGTGTCACCCGAAACGGCATCAATCATACTGTCAATTTGATAATCATATAAAGCAGATACTATTCCGTCAGTTAAAGTTACCTCTTTTTGCTCGCCGGTAAACATATTTTTCAATACGCACTTGTCGGCTGCCAACTCATCATCACCAATAACGGTACTGAATTTAGCACCGATTTTGTCGGCATACTTCATTTGTGCCTTAACCGAACGGCCTGCTACATCACAAACGGCAGTAAAGCCTTCATTTCTTAAATCCATACACAATTTAGTGGCTTTAAGTTTTGCACCCTCACCCATGGTTGCGATATAAACATCGGGAAGTTTTGCCTCAGGGAATTCTGCATTCTGAGCCTCCATAACCATCAAAAGACGCTCAATACCCATTGCAAAGCCTAATGACGGCAACTCAGGACCGCCCATTTGACCGACAAGTCCATCATAGCGTCCTCCACCGCAAACGGTTGACTGAGCACCGATATCACCTGAAACAAACTCAAAAACAGTTTTAGTATAATAATCAAGTCCGCGAACGATTTTAGGGTTAACTGTAAACTTCAACTCTGCCGAATCCAAATGCTTTTTAACACCCTCAAAATGCTCACGGCAACCGTCACAAAGGTAATCGAGCATTATGGGTGCAGTATCGGCAATCTCTTTACAAATTGGTGATTTACAATCTAAAATTCGCATAGGATTACGCTCAAGACGGTCACGGCAGGTTTCACAAAGTTCCAGTTGACGCGAAGCAAAATATTCCTTTAATGCAGCGTGATACTTTGCTCTGCACTCAGGACATCCTATTGAGTTAATCTCTAATGACAAATTCTTAATGCCTAAATTTGTAAGCACGGAATTTGCCAACAATATCATTTCAGCATCAGCTGAAGGGTCAGCTGCACCAAACATCTCAGCACCAAACTGATGAAACTCTCTCATTCTGCCTGCCTGAGGCTTTTCATAACGGTAACAACCACCGACATAACAAGCCTTTACCGGCAAAGCACCGTTGATAAGGCCATGTTCAATAACCGAACGAACAACGCCTGCGGTAAATTCGGGACGCAAGGTGATTGAACGGTCACCTTTATCAGTAAATGTATACATTTCCTTTTGAACAACGTCAGTTGTTTCACCTACGTTTTTAGTAAAAACTTCGGTATATTCAAAAACTGGAACTCTTATTTCAGAAAAGCCAAAAAGTCCGGCAGTTTCAAGCATTTTTTTCTCAACAAACTGCCACTTGTGGCTATCTGCCGGCAAAACATCGGCAGTTCCTTTAATTGAAGTATTATATTTAGCCATATTTATCACCTATAATTCACACATAAATTCCCCACCAATTTAGGTGAGGAATTTATAATTATCTTTCAAAATTTAATTAGTATGAACAATTTCACGCCAATCAAGGTCACCGCGTTCAAGACCATGAATAAGCATTTCAGCGGTGGCAATATTGGTTGCAATTGGAATATTATGCACGTCACACAAACGCATAATGGAACTTTCGTCAGGTTCGGATTCACCCTTTAAAGCGTCTCTAAAGAACAGCACCATATCAACCTCATCGCAACCGATACGCGAGGCTATCTGCTGAACACCGCCTTGGTCACCGCTTAAAAATCTCACAATTTCAAGGCCGGTGGCTTCAGACACCAACTTACCGGTAGTGCCGGTAGCAAGGATGGTGTGTTTACTCAAAATACCGCAGTAAGCAATACAAAACTGAACCATAAGTTCTTTTTTGGCATCATGTGCAATAATAGCAATTTTCATTTTTTACCATCCTTTACTTTATAAAATTTCTTTTATAGTTGGTAACGGAATTTCGTTCCCATTAATTCTACCTGCAATTCTAAAAACAGCCTTTGCGGCGACCCCTATCAAAAGCGGTCCCAAATAAGCACCGGTTTTTTTATCCTCAGGCACAAGACCGATTAACCTTGCATTTGTTTCATCAATAATACCATCTATATTAACAGTACTGCCGTCGGCAGTTTTACGTTTGAAACGGTTAATTATAAGCCTTGGCTTAAAGCCCTCACGAATCAACTCTGAATTCAAAATACCTGTATTTCTAACGGCAATTTTGTCTGTTGTCACAACCGAAATAACCTCTGCCGATTTTGGCAGTCCCAACAGTCTTTCAGCGGGCAGTTGGCCTTTCGTATCAACTATAACCAAGTCATATTCTGCATTCAATGTTTCAGTTAAAGTTCCAAGTGCAGTGAGATTTAACGCCTCACCCGACAACGGTGACGGAATAATATACACATTAGGAAGTTTTGGAACATTAAGCACTGCATCGTTAACATCACAGTTACCATTTAAAACATCTGAAATATCAAATACTGTTGCCCCATTGACATTGAGCATAGAGTCCAAACATCTTGCACCCTCATCAGCATCAATAAGCAATACTTTTTTACCCTCAAGTGAAAAAGCCGTTGCAAGACCGACAGCAACGGTGGATTTTCCGCTACCGCCCTTGGAAGATATAAGAACAACCGTCTTACCCAAGCATTTCACCCCTTTTATTTGCTTCTACATAAAGCAACACGATAATATTACCATATTTTAATTTATTTGTAAAGTATAAATATAATTTAAAGCACACACTATTTGAGCAGTTCGTTAGGATTATTATCAACTTCCGGCTCGGATGAACCGAAGAAATATTCATCCATAATAGCTTTAGCAACCGGACCGGTTGAAAGGCTTCTCTGACCTCTTTCTACAACAATAGAAACTGCAATTTCAGGGTCTTCATACGGTGCGAACAGTATCAAAACACTGTTATCGGGACGACCTGTAACCTGAGCCGTACCAGTTTTACCGCCAACTTGAACCGGATAATCCTTAAAATATGCACTGGCCGTTCCTTCCTCAGCAACCGACTGCATGCCTTTTTTTACCGCGTTAATTACAGCATCTTCAACATCCAATTGGTCCAAAATTTCAGGCACCGAAGAATACACCTTTTCGTTCCCCGTGGATGTTCTGACAGCGTTCAAAAGCGTTGTTTTATAACGCGTTCCACCGTTGGCGATTGTTGCAGTATAACTTGAAAGCTGTAACGGAGTAAATGCATTATCCGACTGACCAATAGCTGCCTGCAAAGCAAGACCGTCATACCACGGAACACCGACCGAAGCTGAATATGAAGGACCCGCCAATATTCCGGCAGACTCACCAAGTTCTATACCTGTTTTAACTCCAAGACCTAACTTTTTGGAGTAGTTGTTCATTTTAGTGATACCAACTCGACGCCCTAAATCAAAGAAGTAATAGTTACATGATTCTGAAATTGCCCTAAACACGTTAACCTCTTTATGATAATGCATACAAGACGGCTGGTAATCCTCATAATAATCATATTTTTTCTTACAAAAAACAGTGTCATAAGGTTCTATTAAATTCTCCTGCAATCCTGCAATTGCAACCATTGGTTTATATGCAGAACCGGGTGGATAAACACCCCTTAATGCACGGTCAAAAAGTGGATTATTCTTAACATCATCACCCAAATAATCACTTAAATTATTAAGGTCATACGACGGATAGTTGGCTGATGTTAACACCTGACCGGTTTTTACATTAGTAATAACAACCGAGCCACCGGTGATAGTCTGTCCGCCTGAATTAAGCTTTTTAATATTATTTGCCAAAGCATCCTGCGAAACCTTTTGCAATTTAGAATCTATTGTCAGGAATACCGTATGTCCCTGCACCGGCTGTTTTGTTATTTCGGTGTAAACAACATTACCCTGCTTGTCAAAATAATATGTCATTTTACCGTCGGTACCGCGAAGATAATTTTCGAAAGCTTTTTCAACGCCACTCTTACCGACATAATCATTATAAGAATAACCTTTATCCTTCAAGGTTTCCCATTCTTCAGCATTGATTTTACCGATAGTACCGATTGTATGAGGAGCCAAAGTCGAATCCACATACTGTCGATACGACACAACGTTGATTTCTACACCTCTGACGTACGAAAAAGACTCAGCAACTGTCAACATCAACTCAGACGGAATATCCTCTGAAAAAGTAAACGGATTAGCAACCGAAAAATCCGCTCTTTCCATTGTATAGCGAACACCCATAATCGTTCTGCGGTCTGTTTCGTTAAAGGTTTCCAAGCCATAACGCTTTACCATTTCGTTATAGCAGTTTTCAGGTGTAGCATAATCGTTTAGTTTTAATGTCTTTTTAAGACGTTTTGCACCGCTTTCATCGGTGAACTCATACGGTACAGTCATAGTCATTGGGAGCCTGTCCTCCCACTCACATTCATAAGATGCAAGCAGATTTGTCAGCGTTTTAATTGCACTGTTGTAATCCGACTTTTTCATATAAGCACTGTTAAAAACAATGCTGTAACCGTCACGGTTAGTAGCTATCGGTCTGCCATAGCGGTCAACGATTTCACCGCGTGTGGCAGGAATTTTTGTACTTATAGCCGTCAAATGTGCATTTTTAAGCGAAAAGTCTTCGGCTGTGACCACCTGAAAATCTGCGGCACGTATACCAAAAACAGTAAATATAACAAGCATAATTGAAATAAGTGTAATAATCCTCGGATTTTGACGTGCTTTAACACGCATTGGCGGTCACCTCCTTTTTGATATTTAGATAACTATTTCGATTGTCTTAATGCAATTTTCTTGAAAATAAAATTAGTTGGGAAAAACAAGATAAACCCAACAACAGCAGTATACAATAACGACGGCAGCGAATATCTCAATAATACAAAACCTGCTGACGGGTCACTGAATGCATAAACAAACAGCCATTTAAAAAAGAAATACACTATGGAACCACCGAAATTCATAACCGCCGCGGCGGCTACATTACGGTTAAAATAATGCGACATCAAAAGACCTGCAACAAAACCCAAAGCAGTCATAAAAACTGTATTATATACTAATGTTGATGAGAAAACATCGGTTGCTGCACCGGCTAAAAATCCCAAGGTTGCTGCACCAAAAGGACCGAAATAAAATGCAGCATACAACACCAACGGCAACAAGAGAACAGCCGAAGCCGTACCTAATTGGAATGTAGCAAGACCAGTTGACTGCAATAAAATTACAAACGCCGTTATCAATGTATAAACCGAAATTGTAATTAAATATTTTATCCTAAACGCATTCATAATTACTCCTTCGGTCCGACATAACCCTGACCGGTAAAGTAGGTTATTACCATAACCTCATTTAAACGGTCAAAATCAATATCCGATTTAACCTCAGCATAAAGAGAAGAGTCTTTACTCTGCTGTTTAATACCTGAAACCCTACCGATTATCAAACCTTTCGGGAACACACTTCCACCTGCGGTTATTATATAATCATCAACCGCAACTGAGCAATCACGTCTTAAATTATATAAATAACACTTATTATCAATCGCCAAATCAGCTTTACCGGAAAGAATGCCGTCATCTTCAGTACGACTATCCTTCGCACCAAATTTAAGCTCCGGGCTTAACACTGTTACAACCTTAGAATACGTCGGTGCAATTTCACCGATATAACCGATTAAGCCGGAATCGGTCACAACCGGGTCGTGCAAAGCAACACCGTCAATAAGACCAACATTTATGGTAAACCCGCAATATGGGTCAGTATAATCTCTTGCAGCAACAGTAGCCGACTGAAACAGCATTTCAGGGTTTTTCTCTTTTATGCCCAAATATTGCTCATAATTTTTATTTTGAGCAACCAATTCTTCCATATCGACCAACTTATTTGAAAGTTCTGCGTTTTGCTTCTTCAAAGCCTCTATTTCAGCCATTAAATCCTGATTATCACCTATTGCACCCGTAATACCGCCAACCCAACCGGAAACAGCACTGACTGCTTTTTGAACAGGAGTTGTTACGGCACCAATAAAACTGCTTATAGGCGACGAAACGCGGCTAAACACTGCAATAACAAGAACAAGCACCAAAAGTACCGATACCGAGGCAATAAATATTTTAAAGCTTCGACTTCTTAAGAAAAATCGCATTTAATATTACCTCCAAAAATCATCTGTACCTCTTACCTCTTTTGAATGTATAAGTATCAAATGTTAAATTAATTTCAATACGTTCACCGATACCTCTTGCAACACAATCAGACGGGTCGTCAGCAACTGTAACTGTCATTCCGGTTTCGGTAGCAATTAATTTATCAATGTTACGTAATTTTGAACTTCCGCCCGTTAACACAATACCTTTATCAATAATATCTGCCGCAAGTTCAGGCGGCGTTTTTTCAAAGGTATAACGGATAGTATCAACTATTTGATAAAGTTGGTCAGAAACAGCCTCTCTGACTTCAGCTGCTGTTACTACAATATTTTTAGGCAAGCCGTCAACCAAGTTACGACCTTTAACCTCCATAGAGCCTTCGTCCTCATATTCCATAGCAGAGCCTAATGTGATTTTAATTTGCTCAGCAGTTCGGTCACCAATCAAAAGATTATGTTTTTTACGTATAAAGTTGATGATTGCTTCGTCAAAACTGTCACCTGCAGATTTAGTCGACTGTGAAGTAACTATATCTCCCAAAGCCAATACAGCGACCTCAGTTGTACCGCCGCCGATATCTACAACCATACTACCTGACGATGCACCGACGTTAACTCCTGCACCGATTGCGGCAGCAAGAGGAACTTCAATAAGGTCGACCTCAGATGCACCGGCGTGACTTGCAGCGTCATAAATAGCACGGCTTTCAACTTCGGTAACGCCCGACGGAACACAAAGCATAACACGACATCTTGAAAAAAGTGAACCGCGGAGGGCGGATTTAATGAATTTACGAAGCATAGCCTCGGTAACGTCAAAGTCAGCAATAACACCGCCTTTAATCGGTTTTACAGCAACAATAGAACCGGGTGTTCTACCAATCATTTCTTTGGCAGCGGAACCAACCGCACGAACAGTATCATTACGCACATCGTACGCCACCACCGATGGTTCACGTGCCACAATTCCCTTACCTTTTATTCCCACACGGGTATTATCAGTACCAAGGTCAATAAAAATATCTCTTGTAAACATACAAAGCCTCCAAAAGTATTATGTAAACTAAAATTAAACATTTCTCTTATTATATACTTAATCTATTATATTATAGTATAAAACACTCCTCACTTCAAGTAAAACCGATAAAAATTTACAAAAAAATCCGCAGACAGTAAAAACCGTCTGCGGACATCATTTTCATATAATTATAACTTCAACTCGGCAACCTTCATCGTTTGCTCATACTCACGGCAAACAACACCGGCTGATTTAAACATCATTTTAGCAGCCTTGGTCATTTCTGCATCAGCATACTTATCGGAAAGATAAATAACCTCTGCTATGCCCTTTTGGATAATTGCCTTAGCACATTCATTGCACGGGAAAAGTGTAGTATAAATTCTGAAGCCTTTCATTGAACCGCCGTTAAAATTAAGGATTGCGTTAAGTTCAGCGTGACAAACAAACATGTACTTGCTATCCAAAGCGTCACCCTCGCGGTTCCAAGGATACTCATCATCGTTACAACCATAAGGCATACCGTTATAACCTACAGCCATAATTCTGTTTTCGTTATTGACAATACAAGCACCTACCTGCGTGCTGGGGTCCTTACTGCGTTGTGAAGACAACAAAGCAATACCCATAAAATATTCGTCCCAACCGAGATAATCACTGCGTTTCATAAAATTGGCACCTCTTTTATGTAATTTAAGTTAATTTATATAAATTCTAAAATTTGACAAGGTTTATCTATGATAGCGTCTGCACCGTTCTCTAAAAGTTCTTCCCTCTCGCGGAAGCCCCACAAAACGCCAATAGTATAAATACCTGCATTTTTTCCGGTTTTGGCGTCCACCCCTGTATCGCCGACATAAAGGCACTCTGAAGGTTCAACACCTAAATTTTTCATTGCCTTAAACACCATTGAGGCATTAGGCTTTGGAGGAATACCGTCACACTGACCGGTAACAAAATCAAAAATATCGCCAAAATAGTCGTTTATGACACTTTGCGTCATAAACTCAATTTTATTAGATGTAACAGCAAGCTTAATTCCACGTTTCTTTAAGCTTTCAAGCAATTCAAGTATTCCCTCATAAGGTTGTGTACATTCATCCGAATGAGCATTATAAAACTCAAAATAATCTTCACGTACTTTTTTAAGCGTTTCAGCATCACGATTGTTTTCCGGTAACGCACGAGTTATCATAACATCTGTGCCGTCGCCCGTAAACAATTTAAACATTTCAGTATTATGTATCGGAAAGCCGTGTTTATTTAAAGCATAGTTTACCGCGTTAGCAATATCCTCACATGTATTCAACAAAGTACCGTCCAAGTCAAAAATAACGGCTTTAATTGCCACGAGGCACCATTCCAATCATTTCCAATCTAATTTCAAATAATTATACACTATTTGTCGATAAATTGCAACTGTAATGGAATACTTTTTAGTAAGAGTATGACAAAAATCAAAATTTTTTCGAAAAATCAAAAATAATGCTTGCAAAATGAGAAACTTTCTGTTATTATATCATTTGCGATTGTATGTAATTTAGTTAGGAGGTGCAGACTCATGGCAAAGTGTGAAATCTGCAGCAAAGAAATCACTTTCGGTATCAAGGTATCTCACTCACACAGACGTACCAACAGAACCTGGAAGCCCAACGTAAAACGCGTTAAGGCTATCGTTAACGGTGCTCCTTGTAGGATTTATGCCTGCACCCGTTGTCTCCGTTCCGGTAAGGTTACCCGTGCAATCTAATTTTAGATACTAAAAGTAAGAAATTATAGCGAACAGACATTTGTCTGCTCGCTTTTTTCTTTTTTATTTAATTTACATCAAACCATTGTCGGCTTTGATTAACTGTTCTGCAGTAGCACGAAGCTCCTCATCATTTTCGATACTACCTGCCGACTGCATAATTGCCTCCTGCACGAATGCCGGCAAACCTTGAAAATACTGGCTTTCTCTTGGGTTATACTCATTTTTATAATCTACGGGTTGCATACTGTCACCTCCCCTTTATTATAAGTATATCCGTTTTATTTGAATTTACAAAAAGGGGTCGCCGACTGTGTTAATTGTTTCTTTTTTATAAAAAGTTACAGTACCGTTTGAGTCTGCCGTTGCTAACATAACCGACCTTAACTCATTAACGCCCGCCTTTGACATTTCGGTTAACAATTGAACTTTTGATAGCCCTACCGACTCCAAATTTTGCTCTAAAATAATTCCGTCAACAATTAAAGTAACTGAAATTCCGGCACTCGGTACAGTTAATGCCAAATCTTTAGGTGACACAGTTCGATAATCAGCTTTGGGCAAAAAGCTTAACTTTCCGTTTTGCTCCATTATAGCTGTGTCTATTTCCGAAATATCAAAATATCCGTTGATTCGACACTGCGTCAAAAACTCATTTATATCAAGTCTTGCTTTTTTTAAAGCGTCCGGCAGGAATTTGCCGTTTTTAAAGACGATAATCGCTTTACCGTTAAAAAACCGACGCAATTTCAGTGATTTACAGCAAACAAAGGATATTAATGCCGTTGCAGCACCGTAAATCACCATTACTAACAAGGTTTGTGACCAATGCATTTCAAGGTCGGTTGCCATTTCAGCAGCAATTGAGCCGATTGTAATGCCGTTAATATAGTCAAACAGAGTTAACTGTGAAATTTGCCGATTGCCTATTAATTTTGTCAAGAGAAACAATGCAATCAACGAAATTATACTTGAAATCGTCACCTTTAAATAGTCCATATAATCACCGATAGTTATTTTATCCTGGTTAAGAGAAAATATATAAAACGTAACAATAAAATAAGAGAGACACTTCATTTGATATGCACCTCCAAAAGTGTCTAACTTTTGGGGTGCATATCAATTCAAATTGTCTCTCATTCTTTTTAAATATTTGTATTAATATATTCGGCTATATCTTCAATTTGACAATCTAATGCTGAACATATTTTATCCAAAGTTTTAGTTTCAACATTGTCGTTAGCCTTAAGTCTTCTAATTGTCTTACTATCAATACCACACTGCTCTCTTAACTTGTATGTTGAAAATCCCTTATTTTTCATTGTAATCCATAATTTATCAAATACTATCATAAAATCCCCCTCTTGACACTAACTATTATGGGGGTTATAATCTTAAATATTAAGGGGATATAATCCTCATATTGAGGTTGCTTTATGATAAAGAAAGTTGTTATTGCAGGTAGTAGAGATTATAATAATTACGACGAAGCAAAGCAATATATTGATTTTTGCTTGTCAAATATCAGGAATGAGAATAATATTATTATCGTTTCAGGCTGTGCTACCGGTGCTGATACTATCGGAGAACGCTATGCGAAAGAAAATGGATTAATAGTTGAAAAATATCCTGCCAATTGGCAAAAATACGGGAAAAGTGCAGGACCAAGAAGAAATAAGTATATAGCAGAAATTAGCGACTATATTATATGTTTTTGGAACGGACAAAGCAAAGGCACAAAATCGTTAATCGGATATGCTAAAATGTATAATAAACCTATTAGGATAAAGAAAATATAAAAGTTATCAGCATATTATATGCAAAACAAAAGACACTTTCTGATAATGAAAGTGTCTTTTTTCTAAAAATTGAAATAAGTTTAAAATTTGGGTCTGGTTACATTATTTCAGCAAAACTTAATACCATTTTCGGTATCCATTGAGGAGATTTTTGCTAATGATTCAACTCTATAGCCTTTTTCTCTTAACAATTTTCCACCGTCTTGATATGCCTTTTCGATTACGATACCACAGCCGACAACCTCTGCTCCCGCCTGCTCAACAATATCAATCAAGCCTACCAAAGCGTTACCGGTAGCAAGAAAATCATCAATAATTAAAACTTTATCGTTTTCATTCAAATACTGCTTTGATGCGATTACATCATAGGTTTTACCATGAGTGAAAGACTCAATTTTTGAGGAATAAACCCCGGCCGAAATATTAGAACTGCGGCTTTTTTTTGCAAACAGCACCGGAACGCCGAAATACTGTGCGGTAAGGCAAGCAACACCAATGCCCGAAGCCTCAATAGTTAAAATTTTAGTTATACCGCAACCGGCATAAAGGCGTTTAAACTCCTTACCGATTTCACATAAAAACATTACGTCAATCTGATGGTTAAGGAAGTTATCAACCTTTAAAATATTCCCGTCTAAAACGCGACCGTCTTTAACGATTTTTTCCTCAAGCAGTTTCATACCTTAACCTCCTGAAATTTATACAGATATGATACCGCTTTTTGCAGTTTTTGTCAATATTAAATGTCGATTTTTAGAAGTTTAACGCAAAGAAAAGCCACGGGCAAACCCGTGGCTTTAACTTTAAGTAATATAATTATTCGTCTACACCGTCAAAGTGGAGATTCGGAACATACTTACAGAATTCCTTGATTTCCTCATTGAAGCCGCTTTCAATTTCAGAAACGTGGTGAATGTAAGGACCTTCAACAAGTTTTCTCTCCCACTTCGGCAAGTTCGGGAATTTAGCCCAAAGATAAGTACCGAAGGTGTAAGGACCGTTATCACCGTCACACTCGCCGGCGATGATAGAATATTTGCCGTGGTCTTGGTCAATTCGAGCAACGGTATAGTGGCCCTCTTTAACCTGCATCCAGGTACGCATATTCTTACTCTCAACTTTGCAACCCTTACGTGCCAATGACGGAGCAAAAGGTCCGCAGTGCCACAAAAGCTCGATGTTTCTGTCGCTCGGATGTCTTACAGTAAACTCACCCAAGAACGGTACAGATTTGCCGAATGAAAGGCTCTTCAAAAGAACCTGAGTCATAGCAGCGTGCATATCGCTTTCGCAAGAAATAATGTAACCCATATCTGCTAAAATACCGTATACAGTACAAGGCATTGCACCAACGAGCAACTGCATTGCAGTCCAGCATTCTGCCGAAATAGCATCGAGCTTATACTCCTCGAACAATTCCTTATACAAAATTACGAATGCCCACATTTTTTCAATGTTAGCCTCGGTATCGGCATCGCAAAGATAAATTTCACGAATCTTCTCAGCACCTGCTTTGAGTTCGTCCTGACGCTCATTAAGAATCTTATCGAACTTATCCTTAATAACAGCCAAGTTGATAGGAGTTACGTGAATATCAAACTCCTCCATCAATTCGCCTTCGTTAAAGATAACCGAATTAAACGGCTTCGGGCGAAGACCAACCTGACCGATACGCATACCGATAAAGTTTTTAACAGCACAAGCAACTCTTGCAAAGCGGTCAAAATCTCTCTTTAACATCGGGTCATCAACCGGACAGTTTTCAACATAAGTGAACGGAACGTTCATACGGGTGAGCATACGGCTCATTGCGAAAATACCACACTGAGAGTCGGTCATACGACCGCCATCCTCGTAGAAAGTATCGTCCTGAGGACCCCAAAGAAGTACCGGTTTGCCGTAAAGCTTACCTAAAGCACCTGCTGCCTCCTCATTACCGAAGTTAGCGTTAATGAGGAAAATAGCGTCAACGCCGTTAGCTCTGAAATGGTCTGCAACCTTTTGAACATCGTCTAAAGACCAAAGAACTTCAACATCAATAACACCCTTAAGGTCTACAAACTCAATATTTTCGGTAGCAAAATTCTTCTCGATATAATCTACCATTCTACGACCGCGTTCCTCGGCAAATTCCCAGTTAAACATACCGGGACGAGGTGTGCAGTCACGTCTTAAAGGAACAAGTCCGATTTTAACTTTAAAATCTAACATAACATTATCCTTTCAGACCGTGCTTATATGTTGCTACACGGTCATTAATTTTATCATAATCGATAACACCGGTTTCCAAATACTTGGTCAATGTTTCAAGGTCAGGAATACCTGCACGTCCGCCAAGTTGTGTGCATTTAATTGAAGAAACGCCGGTTGCAAACTTTGCAGCCTCAACAACGTCCATTCCCTTTAAGTAAGCCACATCAAAAGCACCGTGGAAAACGTCACCCGCACCGGTAGTATCAACAACCGGAACATCCATTGCAGGTACACTGAAGGTTTTATCATCGTAAACACCCTTACTTCCGTCAGGGCCGAAAGTGAAGATAACGATTTTAGGGCCTTTAGTCTGCAAGTAACGCATAACCTCAAACTTTTCATCGTCGGTCATTTCCTTTGAGGGCTTTTTGCCAAGTTCAGCGCACAAACCGTCAAAGAAATATTCAGAACCAATAAGGATATCATAGATATCGTAATGGTCATAAATATACGGCTGATAGTAGGCGGCATCAACACTGACAAGACCGCCTGCCTCGTGAATCATATCGGCAGCCTTACGGATAGCCTCATTAACGGCACCAACGTGCATCATTCTTGCCGACTGGATAAATTCCTTATCCAAATCCTGAATCTGCACTTCCCTACACTCACCCGGACGGCTAATCAAAGATTTACTCTTTGTGCTACGCTCGGTAATGCACATACAGAAGTTACTGCGTTTACCCTCGTCTACGATTAAGTGAGAGGTATCAACATGGTTAAACTCAAAATCGGCCTTTATAAGATTACCGAAAACGTCATCACCGATAACACCCAAGAATGATGTTTTTGCACCAAGGTTACCTGCGGCACAAAGTGCAGTAGCAACCCAACCGCCACCTTGGAATGAACAGTCGTACATTCTGCTGCTGACAACGTCACGCGGTAAAGCTTCAAGCTCAACTACCAGGTCCTGACCGGGATTGGCAATACCGATTAAATCATATTTTTTCTCCATAATATCTCCTTAAATATCAGGATTTATCCTATAATTACGGATTGATTGAAATGAGTTTCAAATCGTAATACTCTTCCATCGACCACTTGGATTTATCGCAACCGATACCCGACTGCTTATGTCCTGCGTGAGGAGTAAACTCACTGCCTGCTGCACCGTTAACAAAGATTTCGCCGGCATCAACATAAGTGAGGAATTTGCTCATTTCCTGAGAATTGTGACCAAAGAAGTATGCAGACAAACCGAAAATGGTGTTGTTAGACTTCTCAATAGCCTCATCCAAGGTCTTGAACGGCTGTACAGGAATGATAGGTCCAAAGATTTCTTCGGTAGACACACGCATATCATCTGTAACATCTCTGAGGAATGCAGGAGTGATGAAGCTGCCCTTCTTGAACTCTTCAGGCACAGTACCACCCATAACAAGTTTAGCACCGTTCTTTACAGCGTCATCAATAAGGTCTAACATTCTGTCTCTTGCTTCCATATTGATAACAGGACCCATTACATAGCCTTCATCCTTGCCGTAGCCAAGTTTAACCTTGGAAAGTTCTGCTGCGATTTTCTCGCACATTACTTCGTAAATGCTCTCGTGGATGTAAATTCTGTTATAGTTTACACAGGTCTGACCTGCGAAACCGACCTTCTTGAATACGATATTGGCTGCAGTTGCATCCAAATCAGCATCCGGCATAACAACAACCGGTGCATTACCGCCAAGCTCAAGAGAGTAACGCTTCATAGAGGTAGCGCCCTGCTGTAAAATCTTAAGACCGGTTTCATAAGAAC
>JAZOQN010000013.1:0-16316 GCA_045656125.1 Acutalibacteraceae bacterium | reverse complement strand
TACCACATAGGCAACATTCAGCAAAATCCTTTAGCTCGTCCAGATAAACCTCACGCTCTTCTGTTTCTAGGCCAAGATAGTCTTTGGCAACGGTCATTAGTGAACGTCTTGTAATTGATGGTAGAATACTGTCTGATTTTGGTGTGATTACCTTATTATCCTTTGTAATAAACAAGAAGTTTGCACCACCTGTTTCCTCTACCTTTGTGCGAGTAGCTGGGTCAAGATAAAGGTTTTCGTCGTAGCCCTCTGCATGTGCTGTAACAATAGCGTGAAGACTCATAGCGTAGTTAAGTCCAGCCTTAACATTACCTGTACCATTTGGTGCAGCTCTGTCAAAATCACTTACCTTAATAGTAATAGGCTTTGCACCACCCTTGAAGTAAGGTCCAACAGGAGTTGAAAATACTCTAAACTGATACTCGTTTGCAGGCTTAACACCTATTACAGCATCTATACCAAACATAAATGGTCTTATATATAATGTAGCACCTGAACCATATGGTGGAACATACGCTTCGTTTGCAAGTACAACTGCCTTTATAGCCTCAACAAACTGCTCATTTGACATAACAGGCATTTCAAGTCTTTTACAGGTGTCAGCCATTCTCTGTGCGTTAAGGTCAGGTCTGAAGCAAACAATTCTGCCGTCAGCAGTTGTGTAAGCCTTTAAGCCCTCAAAGCAGGTCTGTGCATACTGCAAAACACCTGCACACTCATTAATTACAACATTTTCGTCGGTAATGAGTTGTCCTTCATCCCATTTACCATCCTTAAAATTAGCGACAAAACGGTAATCGGTTTTAACATAACCGAAACCAAGCTCGCCCCAATTGATATCCTTTTTAGCCATTATAAATTCCTCCTAAAACACACGTAACCACAAACATCACGTTGTTTTTAAATAATTTACATTAGATTTTAGCACTATTTAACCTTTAAGTCAATAATCTAAAAACATTATTTTTAAAAACAATCATTCTCGATAGAACAGCCGCCGCATTTAGTACATCCCTCTTGACATTCGGGATTTAGGTTATATTTCCGCAATAACTGACCTAAGTATTCCGATATTTCAATAAGTTCTTGCGGATTGCAGGCTTTGTTATACTTAAAATCACAGTCATCTAACGGTCTGAACGGCATAATTGTCGGAAAAACGCCCATTTTACAAAGCACTTCACACTCACGTTTTATGTCCGCCCAATCTTGAATTCCGCCAATCATAACACTGGAAACCTGACCGTAGCCGAACACCTTTACCGCCCTTTCCATTGCCTTGTGGTAATGTTCTAATGAAATTGCCGACTTGCCGGGGATAATCTCCCGTCTTAAATCAGAATCTACAATTTCAATATTCATAATTGCAACGGTAGCACCGGCTTTATAAAGTTTGTCAATCAAATCAAGGTCCTTAGGCGGTGCAAATTCAACCGCAATGGGACAATCTGAAAATTCACGGATTTTACGGCAAAGTGTTATCCAATATTCCACCATAACATCAGGACTTTTATATGTAGCACCGCTGAAATTAAGCGTATAGCCGGGACATTCAGCCAACATTATTTTTAAACCCTTGCACAACTCGTCAGGGTCAATAGGCTTTTCTGTTTGAGCAACAAGCGAACAAAATTTACACTTAATATCGGGCTTATCATAGCAACAGTTTGTACTTGGCCAAATGTTGATACAACCGTCAGCGTGCAGGGTTGCAAGGTCATCAACCACCGTGTTAGTATGCGGTAAATCCGGGAAATACCGCACCAAACACCGCTCACCGTTATACATTATGAAATATCCATTGGAATCCTTATCAATTTTATAATGCGAGTCTTCCGAAAAGTTTTCGGCAATTGAAACACAGATATTTGAGCCTAAAATATTCATGTTAACGGCGTCAATAAATCCTTTATTGAAGAATTTCGGACGCTCAATTTCCATTGACTTCCGTGCAGTTTCTGACAGTACCGCACCCTCGCACAAAAGTCCTGCTTTAAGTTTTAAAAACTCGAATCTATCCATAAATACCTCTTATTTTAAATCAATTACCATAGGCAATTTCGTACAACCGTTGTTATACTTGGGACAACCGACACAGTCAGCGTTCATATCGAGCCCTTTTGGTGAGCCTTCATAAAAGCCTTGACTTTTAAAGAATTCGGGGGCTTTGGCGGTCAAATAAACCTTATCGACACCCAAAAGCCTTGCTTCTTTTAAAATTTCACCCAAAATCTTTGCACCGACGCCGTCACGCCGAAGTGAAACATCTACCGCAATATAGTCTAAAATATAAACTCCAAGGCGATGTGAAAGGGTTGCCGCGGCAGTTATTTTATTATCATTTTGCAACACAAAACTAACCACTGCACCGTCTTCTTCTGCAATATCATCCGATACTTCGAGCGAATTCTCGCGATAAAACGGTATAATACTATTGTGGTCTTGTGTTTTAATAAACTTCATATTTTCACCGCCAAAATAAACTAAAAATAATTTTACACCATTCTCACCGCATTTTCAAGCGTTTTAATGTAATATACTCTTGCAAAACTAAGATATATATGTTAACATATATGCGTTTTAAGTATTAATATATTTATATTTTCAAAGAGGTAATTTTTAATGCCTGATATTAAGAATGAAATTTTACGCAGACGTACGTTTGCAATAATCTCCCACCCTGACGCAGGTAAGACCACCTTGACCGAAAAGTTGTTGCTTTACGGAAGAGCCATTCAAAGTGCCGGTAGTGTTAAGGGTAAGCAGAACGATAAACACGCCGTTTCCGACTGGATGGAAATTGAGAAAAAGCGTGGTATTTCGATAACATCTTCGGTTTTGCAGTTTGAATATGAGGGTTATTGCATCAATATTCTTGACACTCCGGGACACCAGGATTTCTCAGAAGATACCTACCGTACCTTGACCGCTGCCGACAGTGTTGTTATGGTTATTGACGCCGCAAAGGGTATCGAGCCGCAGACCAGAAAATTATTCAAGGTCTGTGCAATGCGTCACATTCCGATTTTCACATTTATAAACAAAATGGACCGCGAGGCTCGCGACCCGTTTGAATTATTAGACCAACTTGAAAAAGAGTTTGGCATAGGCACTTATCCTATGAACTGGCCGATTGGTTGCGGACGTGATTTCAAAGGTGTTTACGACCGCGAGCAACACCAAATCTTAACATTCTCTGAATTCCACGGCGGAAGCAACCGCCTTGAAGCAATCCATTGCGACATTACCGATACTGCAAAGTTGGATGAACTTATAGGTGAATATTCACGTGCCGACTTGGTTGACCAGGTGGAACTTTTAGACGGTGCAAGTTTTGACTTCGACTTAGACCAGATACGTTGCGGTAAACTGACACCTGTTTTCTTCGGCTCGGCTTTAAACAACTTCGGTGTTGAGCCTTTCCTTGAAAACTTTTTAAAAATGACCACAACTCCTCTCTCATACCGTTCGGGTGAGGATTTTATCGACCCGAGTGACGAGCGTTTTTCGGCATTTGTGTTCAAAATTCAAGCCAATATGAACAAGGCTCACCGCGACCGAATTGCTTTTATGCGTATTTGCTCGGGTAAATTTGAACGTTCAAAGGAATACTTCCACGTTCAAGCCAATAAACCCATTAAGCTCTCCCGTCCACAACAGATGATGGCAGAGGAACGTGAGGTTATTGATACCGCTTACGCCGGTGACATTATCGGTGTATTTGACCCGGGTGTATTCTCAATCGGTGACACAATTTGCGAAAAGAATATGAAGGTTGAATACGCAGGTATCCCCACCTTTGCACCCGAACATTTTGCTATTGTTGAGCAGGTTGACTCACTTAAACGTAAACAGTTTGCTAAGGGTATTACTCAGATTGCACAAGAAGGTGCAATTCAAATGTTCTTCCTGCCCGGCACCGGTTTAGAGCGTGTATACGTCGGTGTTGTCGGTATGTTGCAGTTTGACGTTTTGCAGTTCAGAATGGAATCGGAATACGGCGTAAAATATAGCCGAAGCGACACACCGCACAGCCTTGTACGTTTTATTGACGGCGACGTGGACCCCAAAACGCTCAACCTTATGCAAGCAACCAAATGGGTACAAGACTCCAAAGGCAGAGATTTACTTTTATTCACCGCTGAATACGAAATCAACTGGGCATTGGATAAAAACCCAGGACTGATTTTAAAGGAATTCAGCCAGATGCAAGAAATGCAGTAATTGTATATTACAAAATCAAAAGAGGTGATTCCGTCGAATCACCTCTTTTAATTTTACTTTTTCAACGCGTTACCTACTGCATCACCTATTACTTCTGCCATACGCATAAAACCTAAATCGGTGGGATGACAGTTATCTACGGTAGCTTCATTACCGCCCTTGAATTTCATCATCTCGCATCCGTCAATAAAGTAAACATTGTTGTCACCTTGCGATTTTGCTGTTATATAAGTCTCTTTTATCATTTCACGGCGTAGTACCTCGTTATTTGTTAACGGGAATTTAGGCATTGACACAATAATAATCGGCAAATCGGGATTTTTACCCCTTATAATATCGAACATTCTCTTATGAGTCTTTTTAAGATGGTCAACATCAGGCGCGTTATGGTCATAGTCATAAACAAAAACCGACATCTTTAAACCTGCAATATATTCAGCAATAGCGTCCTCGCCTTTGGCATTACCCGAAAATCCTAAATTGATATGGTCACAGTTATACCAACGGGAAATTATATTCTGGTAAGCCATACCGGGACGTGATGCACATCCGCCTTGAGTAATCGACGAGCCGTAGTATACAATCGGCACATTATATTCATATTCAGCGGCAGGTTTGAGAATGCACCCTGACTTTAAGCCGATTTGCAATGATTTAACCTGACTGTACAAGGGAAAATGTATTGTGAATTCGGTTTCTTCGGTTATACCGCCGGTTGAAACTTTGCCTTCAAAACCTGTTTCCATATCATAAGGCGGAACAAACGTGCCGCAATAACAATCCTCACCGTTTATTTGCTTATACATATCAAAACCAGCACTTCCGCAAAGGGTGAAATGAGGCATTCTGCTGACATTCGACATCTCTGCTTTTATGCAAACATAAGGTGAATTTGTTTTGAACTTTAAGCGTCCACCCGCTGTGCGCGGTCCTAAATTCGCAACACCTTCGCTAACGCTTTGGGCAACATCTTCTGGCAAACGACGAAAAATATCATCTTCATTTTGCGGCAAAATAAGTCCGTAAATCTTGAAAGGCTCTTCCAAACTATTAAAAAACACTGTTTCCTGCCCTAATTCTAACGGTTTTACTTCAAAATTTTTATCAATTTTAGAAATATCCTGCATTTTTATCACCTTTTTGTTGCTGTTTTGTTGTTTATATTGTATAATTTATTTTATTTAAAGTCAATTAGATTTTTCAACAAAAACTATTGACTTTAGCGTGCTAATGTGATAGATTATTAAAGTGCTAATTTTATGGTGGCGAAATCAGCCTGCCACTTTAACCACGGAGGGATATTATGGCTATAAATGAAACCCTTTTAAAAAGTGAAGAAAAAGCGGTCTATGCTCTGCGTTCGCTATATAGCCGTCACGGATATAGTCAGTTCAAAATGAGCAAGTTTGAAGAATACGACCTTTACGTTAAAAATAAAGATTTTTTGGTTTCTGACGGTATCATTACCTTTACCGACACCAACGGAAGACTAAAGGCTTTGAAACCTGACGTTACACTTTCGATTATCAACAACTCGAAGGATGCTTCAGGTGTTCAGAAACTTTATTACAACGAAAACGTCTACCGTATTTCAGGCAGTACACATACCTATAAAGAAATTATGCAAGCGGGTCTTGAATGTGTCGGTCAAATCGGTGATTTTGAAGTTTCAGAAGTATTGATGCTTGCCGCAAAAAGCCTTGAAACCATAAGTAAAGACGCTTGCTTGGAATTGTCCCACGTAGGATTAATCGAAGCCGCATTTGACGAATTGCAGTTACCTTTAGAATTACGCAAAAAGGTTTTAACCTGCATCAGCCGTAAAAATAGCGACGATTTAAAGGTCCTTTCAGAAGAAAACGGACTTTCATTAGAGGTTGCACGCCGTCTTTCGGTTTTCACCGCAAGTTACACTGATTTTAACTCTGCAATAACCGCCGTTTGCAACACTTTTGTATCTCTCGGCGTCACCGCAGTTGCCAATGAGTTTAAAAAGATGCTTGAAACCTTAAAAAGTCTTACCGACATTAAGGTTATTGTTGATTTTTCGGCAGTTGGCGGTATGAACTATTACAGCGGTGTCGTTTTCAGAGGCTACATAAACAATATTCCCGACAGTGTGCTTTCGGGCGGACAGTATGACAAACTGATGAAAAAATTACACCGCACCGATAAGGCAATCGGTTTTGCGGTTTATCTTGATAATTTACAGCATCTTGACCGCTTTGACAAAGATTATGACGTTGACGTTGTTTTGGTTTACTGTGACGACATTAAGTTAGCTTTGCAAAAGGCTAATGAACTGTCAACTGACGGTACAACCGTTTATACTTGCAAGGAAGTTCCCGAGAATTTGCGTTATCGCGAGAAAATAACCCTTTAAAAGAAGGAATTACAGTAATGAAAATGATAAATGTTGCCTTGCCGAAAGGAAGACTCGGCGAAAAGGTATATGATATGTTTGAAAAAAGCGGTTACCCATGCCCCTCGATTAAAGAACCTAACCGCAAACTTATTTTTGAAAACGAAGAAGTCGGTGTCCGTTACTTTTGGGTAAAACCATCCGACGTTGCAATTTATGTTGAACGCGGTGCCGCTGATATCGGTGTGGCAGGCAAGGATATTTTGCTCGAATACAACCCCGATGTTTACGAACTTTTGGACTTGAAATTGGGCAAATGCCGTATGGCTGTTGCCGCTAAAAAAGGTTTTAGAAACGACCGCAACAAAACCTTGCGAGTTGCCACAAAGTTCACCAACATAGCAAGTGATTTTTACGCAAAAAAATGTCAGGATATTGATATAATTCACCTTAACGGCTCAATTGAAATTGCACCGATTTTAGGGTTGTCCGACGTTATTGTGGATATCGTCGAAACCGGGAAAACTTTGTTGGAAAACGATTTGGAGCCGATTGAAACAATACTCCCCATTAGTGCAAGACTTATTGCCAATAAATCGAGTTATAAGTTCAAAACCGAAGAAATAGAAAACGTCCGTCTGGGACTTAAAAAGCAGGTGGAAAACAATGATTAAAATTTTAAAATACGGCGAAGTCAAGAATTCCGAAATCTTCGCCCGCGGTACTGCCACAACCGATGTTTCGGGAATTGTTGCCGAGATAATTGAAAACGTAAAGTCAAACGGTGATAAAGCGTTATTTGAATACTGTGAAAAGTTCGATAAAGCAAAAATTTCTTCTTTGGAAGTAACCGAGAAGGAAATTGACGAGGCATTTAATTCGGTTGAGCCGAAGTTTTTGGAAATTATCAGAAAAGCCGCCGAAAATATTCGCAATTTCCATTCAAAGCAGGTCAGAAACAGTTTTATTATTTCCGAGCAGGATGGCATTGTTACCGGACAAAAGGTAACACCGATTGAAAAGGTCGGCCTTTATGTGCCGGGCGGTACAGCGGCCTACCCCTCTACCGTTTTAATGGACAGTATCCCTGCAAAAATTGCAGGTTGTAAGGAAATTTGCATCACCACACCTCCGTCGGCTGACGGTAAGGTTAACCCCGTTATTTTGGCAGCCGCTAAAATTGCCGGCGTTGACCGCATTTTCAAAGTTGGCGGTGCACAGGCTGTTGCCGCTTTAAGTTACGGTACCGAAACCATCCCTAAGGTTGACAAAATTGTGGGTCCCGGTAACGCCTTTGTTGCCGAAGCCAAGCGTCAGGTTTTTGGTACAGTTTCGATTGATATGATTGCAGGACCGAGTGAAATTTTGGTTGTTGCAGATAGTACCTGCAACCCCGAGTTTGTCGCCGCAGATTTGCTTTCACAAGCCGAGCATGACAAAATGGCAAGCGCCGTTTTGGTTTGCGACAGTATGGATTTAGCAAATGCAGTAAGTGATGCTTTAGAGCGTCAAATTCCAAAGTTGCTTCGTTCTGAAATTGCAAGAACTTCGATTGACAACAACGGCAAAATCATTGTTGCTGACGATTTAATTAAGGCAATCGACATTGCCAATGAAATCGCACCCGAACACTTGGAATTATGTATGGACAACCCGTTTGATTACCTCGACAAAGTTAAACACGCCGGCAGTATCTTTATGGGTAAATATTGTCCCGAGGCTTTGGGTGACTACTATGCAGGCCCTAACCACACTTTACCTACAAGCGGTACTGCAAGATTTTCAAGTCCCTTGTCGGTTGACAATTTCGTCAAGAAAACACAATATACCTACTATACCCGCGATGCTTTAAGCAAGGTTTACGATGAGGTTGCTTTCTTTGCCGAAAAAGAGGGCTTAACCGCCCACGCAAAGAGTGCTACCATTCGTTTTGAGGATAAAAAATGAGTAGATTTTTAAAATCACAGTATTCCTCATTAGAGGTTTACACCCCCGGCGAACAGCCGAGGGACAAGCAATACATAAAACTTAATACCAATGAATCTCCTTTTCCGCCGAGTGATGCGGTGGTAAAGGCGGTTTCTGCCGACGAAGTAAAAGATTTACGTCTTTATTCCGACCCCGAATGCAAAGCACTTAAAACCGCGATAGCTGAACTTTATGAAGTAACACCGCAGAATGTTTACCTTTCCAATGGTTCGGATGATATACTCAACTTCAGTTTTATGGCTTTCAGTGAAAATGGTGTTGTTTTCCCCGAAATCAGTTACGGCTTTTATAAGGTTTTTGCAGAACTGCACAATGTTCAGTACAATGCAATTCCTTTAAAAGAGGATTTTTCGATTGACATTAACGATTACAACGCTAACGGCAAATTAATTGTAATCGCCAACCCCAATGCACCGACAGGTCTTATTTTAAGTGTTGAGCAAATTGAGACAATATTAAAGGGCAATCCCGACAGCGTTGTGTTGATTGACGAAGCGTATATTGACTTTGGCGGTGAATCTTCATACAAACTGACAAAGAAGTACAAAAACCTGCTCACAGTCGGCACTTTTTCAAAATCACGCAGTATGGCAGGTGCAAGGCTTGGATTCGCTATTGCAGACCAAGAGTTAATAGCCGATTTAGAGCGTATTAAGTATTCAACCAACCCGTATAATATCAACCGCTTGACACTTGTTGCCGGCACTGCCGCAATTAAAGATAACGGATATTATATGGACAACTGTAAAAAAATTATCGAAAACCGCGAATATACAACAAAAGAACTTAAAAAATTAGGCTTTTTCGTTTTGCCGTCAAAAGCAAACTTCGTGTTCGCAAAGTGTGACAAAATCGGCGGTGAGGAGTTATATTTAAAACTCAAAGCCAACGGCATTTTGGTCCGCCACTTTACTACAGAAAAAATTAAAGACTTCAACCGAATAACCATTGGTTCCAGACCTGAAATGGAAAAATTCATTGAAGTTACCACTAAAATATTGGAGGGAAAATTATGAGAACATCCGTAATTTCTCGCAAAACCAACGAAACAGACATCACTTTAAAACTGAATCTTGACGGCACAGGAAAATCGACCGTTAATACCGGTTGCGGATTTTTAGACCACATGTTAACTTTGTTTTCCCGTCATGCACGTTTTGACCTTGAGGTCAACTGCAAAGGTGACACCGAGGTTGATTTTCACCACACAGCCGAGGATATTGGTATTGTATTGGGTCAAGCCTTGCGTGATGCATTAAAAGACAAAAAAGGTATAGTCCGCTACGGCAGTTGTATTTTACCTATGGACGAGGCTCTTATAATGACCGCTGTCGATATTTCAGGCCGCAGTTACTTAAAATGCAGTTTTGAAGGTCTTACCGAAAAAGTAGGTGACTTTGACACCGAATTGGTAGAAGAATTTTTCTATGCATTTACTCGTCAAGCAGAATTAACCTTACACATTAAACAACTTGACGGCACCAATACACACCACATCTTAGAGGGTGCTTTTAAATCGGTCGCAAGGTCTTTGCATGCCGCAGTAAAAATTGACGAGGAATTCAAGGACGAAATTCCGTCCACAAAGGGTGTTTTATAAATGACAGCAGTAGTTGATTACGGAGTGGGAAATCTTTTCTCGCTCTGTTCCTCTTTGAAAGCAGTCGGTACCGAGGTTACGGTTACCGGTGACCAAGAAGTAATAAAACAAGCCGACCGCATTATTCTCCCCGGTGTCGGTGCATTCGAGGATGCCGCAAAAAAACTTCGTGAATCGGGTTTAGACCGCATTATTATCGAGCAGGCAAGAAAAGGCGTACCGCTTATGGGTATCTGCCTTGGTATGCAGATGCTTTTCGATGAAAGCCACGAGTATGGCATACATAAGGGCTTGGGACTTATTAAGGGAAAAGTTGTCGGAATGAAGGGCAGAATTCCTGATGAATTAGATATACCGCATATGGGTTGGAATGCTTTAAAATTCCACAAATCATCTCCCCTTTTTAAATATATAAATGAGGGTGACTGTGTGTATTTTGTCCACTCCTATTTTGCAGACGAGTGCGAAGACTCACTTATAGCCTCAGCTGAATACGGTATTGACATTACTGCCGCCGTGCAGTCGGGTAATGTTTTCGGTTGCCAGTTTCACCCCGAAAAAAGCGGTGAGGTTGGACTTAAAATTTTAAAAGCATTTTGTGAGGAGGGCAAAAAATGATTATCTTTCCCGCAATTGACATTATAGGTGGCAAGGCTGTTCGTCTTTTCAAGGGTGACTACAATCAAATGACGGTTTATAACGATGACCCGTCAGCAGTAGCACTTGATTTTAAAGAAAAAGGTGCTACCCACATTCATTTGGTCGACCTTGAGGGTGCAAAACAAGGCGGCACGCCTAACCTTGAAACAGTTAAAAAGATTTGTAAAACCACCGACCTTTTCGCTGAAATCGGTGGCGGCATACGTGATATTGAGACAGTTGAGAAGTATCTTTCGGTTGGCATCAGCCGTGTGATTTTAGGCACAGCCGCCGTGAATGACAGAGAATTTTTAAAGTTGGCAATAAAGAAATACGGTGATAAAATTGCCGTCGGAGTTGATATTAAAGACGGCTTTGTTGCCATTAAGGGTTGGCTTGAAAAATCACAGTATACCGGCTATGAATTCGTGGAACAAATGCAAGATTTAGGTGTTAGCAACATCATCTGCACCGATATTTCCAAAGACGGTGCAATGAAAGGCACTAACCTTGAGTTATACCGTGAATTATCAGAAAAATACTCTGTAAAAATAACGGCTTCAGGCGGTGTTTCAAGCCTTCAAGACGTAAAAGAATTACGCAAAATGGATATTTACGGCGCTATTATAGGCAAGGCTTACTACACCGGCGCTATTGACTTAACCGAAGCAATCGAGGTGGCAAAATGATTACAAAACGTATTATCCCCTGCCTCGACGTTAAAAACGGCAGAGTTGTTAAAGGCGTAAATTTTGAAGGATTAAACGACGTTTCAGACCCCGTCAGTTTGGCTAAATATTATAGTGACAACGGTGCTGATGAATTGGTTTTTTATGACATTACAGCCTCTTTTGAAGGAAGACAGCTGTTTACCGAGATTTTAACCGAGGTGTCATCTAAAATCTTTATTCCCTTGACCGTTGGCGGCGGAATAAACACTTTGGACGACTTTGACCGCGTTTTAAAATGCGGTGCAGATAAGGTCAGCGTAAATTCAGGTGCAATAAAAAATCCCGATTTAATTGAAGCCGCCGCAAAAAAATACGGTGACCAGTGTGTTGTTTTGTCGGCAGATATAAAACGTGTTGACGACCGCTTTACCGTATTTTCAAAAGGCGGACGTGAAAATACCGGAATGGAAGCAATTGAATGGATAAAGCGTTGCGTAGGAAACGGTGCAGGTGAGGTTGTTGTAAACTCAATCGACACCGACGGCGTAAAGCAAGGTTTTGATTTAGAAATGCTTGAAGCCGTTTGCAACGCCGTAAAAGTGCCGGTTATTGCCTCGGGCGGTGCAGGTAATATCGACCACTTTACCGAACTTTTTAACAGTGTTCCAAGAGTATCAGCAGGTCTTGCCGCTTCGATTTTCCACTTCGGCGAAGTGAAAATCAGCGACCTTAAGGCTACACTCGCAAACAACAACATTACAGTGAGGAAATAAAAATGGAAGTAAATTTTGATATAAATCAATTGAAGTTTGATGAAAAGGGTCTTATCCCCGCAATCGTGGTTGACGCCTTTACAAAAAAGGTTCTGACCTTGGCTTATATGAATAAGGATAGCCTTAAAATTTCTATGGAAAAGGGCTTGACCTGTTTTTACAGTCGCAGCCGTCAGGAATTGTGGTTAAAGGGCGAAACAAGCGGAAATTATCAGCACATTGTATCCATCACTGCCGACTGTGACCGCGATGCTTTAACCGTCTTGGTCGAAAAAGACGGCCCTGCTTGCCATAAGGGGACCGACTCTTGCTTTAACGAAACCGTCTGGCAGGCTGAAGACAAGTCGGAATTCTCATTAGACGGACTTTATGACCTTTTAGTCGGCCGTAAAACCGATATGCCCGAAAACTCTTATACAACCTACCTTTTCTCAAAAGGCTTGGATAAAATTCTTAAAAAAGTCGGTGAGGAATGTACCGAGGTTATCATTGCCGCAAAAGATAACGACAAAAAAGAAACAATTTATGAAATTGCTGACTTGGCATATCACGTTATGGTGCTTATGGTCGAAAACGGCATTTCGGTCAACGATATAAGAAAAGAATTAGCCTCTCGCCACATTATTGACCACAAAGTCAAACAGGAGAAAATGGCAAGTGACAAAGATTGATTTACACACCCACACCTCATACTGCGACGGCAACGATACCCCAACTGAGTTGGTTACCGAAGCCTATAAAAGAGGCTTTGATGCAATCGGTTTGACGGGACATTCGTATGTCGAATTCGATGATTGCTGTATGACTTTGGAAGGCACAAAGAAATACCGCCAAGAAGTCAACGCCTTAAAGCAACGGTATGATGGTAAAATGGATATATTTTTAGGGCTTGAGCAGGACTACTACTCGCCCGAATATGAAAAGGGTTACGATTACATAATCGGCTCAGTACATTATATATACAAAAACGGCGAATATATATCGGTCGACCTTAAGCCCGAAACGTTAGACGAGCGTATCAAAAAACACTTTAACGGTAATTTTGACATTTTTGCTGAAGAGTATTTTGCTCTCGTCAGCGACGTTGTCAATAAAACGAACTGCGATATTATCGGTCATATTGACCTGATTTCAAAGTTTATCGAAACCAATCCAAAACCTATAACCGAACGCTACAAGTTGGCGGCACTGAAATGTGTAAAATCACTTATTCCGTACAATAAACCGTTTGAAATCAATGTCGGTGCAATGACACGCGGTTACCGTACTTCACCCTATCCTGCCGAGTTTATTTTGGAAGAAATCCGTAAACTTGGCGGTAAAATCGTCATAAACGGCGACTGCCACGATAAAAACAGGTTGGGTGATTGCCTTGATGATGCAATAAATTACGCAAAAAAATGCAAATTCAATGAAAGGCTTATTTTTACCCCGAACGGCTTTACATTTGAAAAAATTTAAAAACCGCCTTGGCACTCGCCTTGGCGGTTTTCTTAATTTTAATTTTTGTTTCTCTTTTCCAATGCTTTCAATCGGTATTCTTTGGGCGTCATACCTCTGACTGTCATAAAACAACGGTCAAAAGTACGCACCGAGTTATAACCAACCGCATAAGCAATTTCAGTAACCGTAAGGTCGCCTGCTTTCAACATTTCGCAAGCCTTTCTGATTCTTAAAGAATTTATATAATCGTTAAAACTGATGTGCAATCTTTTACTGAAAATTCGCGAAATATAGCAACGGCTGATGTGCAACGCATCGGCAATAGACTGCAAACTTATATCGGCAGTGTAATTCTCATAACAGTAAGAAATGATATCTTTGGCAAGGTCGTGGTCATAGTTACCTTTTTCAACCAACTCCATATTTCTGAAAAGCTCACTCAAAAGAATAAGCATACAACCTCTGGCTTCAGTTTCAGAATATTCCCCTCTTTCAATTGAACACTGCACAAGACTCTCAACAGCAGCAACAATACGCGGGTTGCTAATAGCATTTTTTAAAACGGGATTTTTAGGTATCATTGCCTTGAAAATACGGTTAAATTCCGGAGTTATATCGGGAGAAACAATTAAAACAGACGATTCAACCGATGGCTCTTGGTCTAAATAATAATGCACTTGATTAGGGAACGCAATAAATAAATCCCCTGTTTTGACAGTTCCTGAAATAATATCTGCATTGGCAATTGTAACACCACTTTTCATTAACACTATTTCAATATGTTCATGCAAATGCGGTAATGGTGACAAATGCTTACTTTTAAGCACATCACAAGCATTCTTTTTTCTTTCAAACTCAAAATACATACCTATAGCCTCCTTGAACACAAATTATTGTAAATTCAATCAATTAAAGACTAGTGCAATATTTGTCTATTTTTTTCTTCTTTATGACTTGTATTTTACTCTTTTTTTAGTTAAAATGCAAGTGTAAGATGATAAAATTTAGGTTGGTGTGCCAAAATTTTATGAATTTTATGTCATACAGACAACAAATTTCCAATTATTGTAATTTTTGTCTGCTAAAACAAAGCATTTTGCTTTAAGGAGGAAAATCTATGTTAAAATTGCCTATTGGTATCCAGTTATACTCTGTAAGAGATTATCTGGAAAAAGATTTTGCCGGCACTATTAAAGCTATCGGCAAAATGGGTTACGACATTGTTGAGTTTGCAGGTGTTTACGGACACTCAGCAGATGAAGTCAAAGCTATCTGTAAAGAAGCCGGCGTAACTCCGCTTTCTGCTCACGTGGGACTAAACGTTATAATGCCTGATGTTGCAGGCATTATCAAAATGTACCACGACATCGGTTGCAAATATGTTGTAATTCCTTGGACCAATGGTACTAACCTTCCCGGTGGTGAAGCTTATGCACAGTTCCTCGCTGACATTAAAACCGTTGCTGCCGAACTTAAAAAATATGATATGGTACTTTGCTACCACAACCATGACTTTGAGTTTGAAAAGGTTGACGGTAAAAACAAGCTTGACATTCTTTATGCAGATAACGACCCCTCTGTCTTACAGACACAGATTGATACCTGTTGGGCAAGAGTAGGTGGCGAAAATCCTGCTGAATATGTTAAGAAATACACCGGTCGTGCACCGCTTGTACATATTAAGGACTATGTCGGCAGCAAATCTGCTAACATGTACGGCCTTATTGATGGCGGTGAAACCAAAGCTGACGATAATCTTCAGAACGTTCCGTTTGAACTCCGCCCCGTAGGCTACGGTGTTCAGGATGTTGCTTCTATTTTAGAAGCTGCCGAAATAGCAGGTTCCGAAGCAGTTATCGTAGAGCAGGATAATCCTTCTATGGATAAGACCTCTATGGAATGTGCCGAAATGAGCATCAAATATATTAAATCACTTTAATTTGCACTTTTACCGCGGATAAACAATCCCGGTTTTAGTAAATAAAATTCTATTAAAATTTGGAGGTTACTATTATGGCAGGTTTAGACGCTTTTAAAGAAAACCAAGAAGTTAAAGAAATTGATATGAGCAAAAAAGTAAAAGTCGGTATCATCGGTACCGGTTGGATTGCTGATTCTCATATAGGCGGCTACAAAAATATGCCCGACGTTGAAGTTGTTGCTTTGGCTGATATCGTTCCCGGCAAGGCAGAAGCTTTTGCTAAAAAGCACGGTTTAGATGTTGAAAAGATTCGCTTCTACAACAGTGACGCAGAACTTTTAGATGCAGAGAAAGACCTTGACGGTGTTTCTATCTGTACTTACAACTGTCAGCACGCAGGTCCGGCTATCAACGCTTTGAATCATGGCGTAAACGTAATGCTTGAAAAACCTTTCACCGTTACCTTGGATGAAGCTATTGAGGTTATGAAGGCTGAAAAAGCTTCCGGCAAAATTCTCACCATCGGCTTCCAGCCCAGAATGAGTGAGAACATGAAGATGATTAAGAAAATTGTTGAAAGTGGTGAGCTTGGTAAGGTTTACTACTTGCAGGCAGGTGGCGGACGTCGTCGCGGTATCCCCACCCCGTTCGGTACCACATTTATTGAGAAGGAAACCGGCGGTATCGGTGCAGT
>JAZOQN010000012.1:0-2832 GCA_045656125.1 Acutalibacteraceae bacterium | reverse complement strand
TCACAGAACGACATGGCTACGATCCGACTTGGTTTTTAATTGTGATTTTATTTTATTTAAGTTTACTTCAATGCCCGCTTGGCTTTGATAAGCCTGATGTCATTACCAAAACAAGGGCAGATAGAATAACTTCCGATAATTCTTGACGCTACACGCTCGCCGTAGGTTTCACTGATTTGCTTAATGTCAAGGTTGGTGCTGATTACTGTGGAAAGCCCACGCATTAAACGAGTGTTAATTATATTGTAAACACAAGAAACGCTTAACTGTGTTGAAAATTCCGCACCCAAATCGTCCAAAATAAGTAAATCACAGGAGTTGAGACTGTCGATTTTATCGGTAGAACCCGAACGGTCAAAAGTTTCACGGTTTATTTGGTTAATTAAGTTTTGTGCCGAGCCGTAGATTACACTGTGGCCTTTAGCCAAAATCTCATTTACAATACTTAAAGAAAGGTGGGTTTTACCCAATCCGCTACGACCGGTGAACAGTATGTTTTGACCGTTGGGGAATGTTTCGCAAAAACTTTTGCAGGATTTTAAAACAGCAGTCATCTGACGTTTGGGAGATATACCGTGTTCATTCTTTTCTTCACTGTAAAAGGACAAGTCAAAGTCGGCAAAAGTGGAATTTTCGAGTGGCATATCGCCCGAAAGTTTAGAGTATTGTGTTTTAGCGGCTAATGCTTTTACGCAATCGCATAATTTTCCGTTACAGTAACCGGTGTCATGGCATTTCTCACAGAAAACCGCAGGTTTTTCGGGTAACTGAGTTTTCTTTATGATTGCTTTTTTGCGGTCGTTTAATTCAGTTATTTCACGGCGTAAAGTTTCTGCCAATTTTGTGTCACCTGAAAACATAACGAGGGCAAGTTTTGAACTTTTTATGTTTAATTGAGTTTCAATTTCGGTCAATTCGGGGTAAAGTTGATGAATTTCATTTAATAACTGCTCGTAAGCCTTTTCGGCATTATCGCGTCGGTTGAGTACAGTTTGTAACGCTTCGTTCAAAATCTCGTTAGAAAAAGCCATTTAACAATCCTCCTCGTTTTTTGTAATAAGTCCATCTATAAAGTCGGAATAATCGCTCGGGGCGTCCTTTTTCGTGGGTTTTAATTTGTTGACATTTAATTTATGTATGTCATCGGATGTTTTGACACCCGCTTTGTGCCATTCGGATATAATTTTTTTAATATACGGCATTTTAAATTCAGAAATAGTATCAATGCACGTATCGTATGCTAGTTTAATAATATCTTGCTTGTAACCCCATTCGTTAACCCAAAGGTCAGCAGTTTCAAGCTCTGATTTTGAGGGTTGACGTTTTTGTAATCCCATAGCCGTTTCAACTTCGTGCCAAGCGGATTTACGACGGCTCATATCAATTAAACGTTGCTCGGCAGCTTCAATATCTTCAACACCGTCGTTAACCCATTCAACCGCTACACGCTCAATAAATCCGATGTTGGAACGACCTTCGGTTACAGCATAGCCTACAATCATCATAATGAGCGAAGCAGAAAGACCCAAATCGTCATGCAGCCAAACAAGGGTAGAAGCTTCGCTTTGACGTAGAATGTGACCTAATTTTTGCTCTGATTCGCGTAAAATAAAGGCGATTTCGGGGTCTTCAAGACCACGACGGGCGATTTCATCACGTCCCGGTTTTACGGCGGCACTGCGTACGGCTTTGGGCTTTTTTTCAGGCTCTGGGGCAGGTTTTACTTCGGCAGTGGTACATAAAACAGAACGTTCAACCCAAAAATCAAGGCTTTCGCGTACAGAATATTCGTCTAATTTCAACGCTTCCGAAATTGCGGCAACGTCATACTGCTTGTCTGTGTTTTTTAGGCACCACAATAAAACCTTCAGGCTTTCACCCGAGGCCAATTTTAAATGTTTATCTGTAACCGAAGCAGGAACGGCAAACATAGCCGTTAGTTCCCCTGGATTTAAGTAATATCCCATACCTTACCCCATAATGTTGTATTTAGATACATTATACCATTCATTACATTAAATGTAAATAACATAAATTTTAATTTAAAAAATAAAATTTTTGAAAATTAAGTTTGAGAAAAAACGAGCAAATGAGAGAAAAACGAAGAAAAAAAGAGATTGTGAAATTTATTTTAAAATTTTAAAAAATTGGTGTTGACAAGAGAAATTGTGTGTGGTATTATATCAAGGCTGAATTTAAGAATTTTAATTTGGAGGAAATGTAATATGTCTACTTTTATGGCAAAGACAGGCGAAGTTACCCGTAAGTGGTATATTATCGACGCTGCAGGCAAGCCGTTAGGCCGTGTTGCTGCAAAAGCTGCCGATGTTCTTCGCGGTAAAATTAAGCCCACTTTCACTCCTCATGTTGACTGTGGCGACCATGTTATCATCATCAACTGTGAGAAAGCAATTCTCACCGGTAAGAAGTTAGAGAAGAAGTACTACTACCGTCACACCGGTTATATCGGTGGTTTGAAGGCAGTTCAGTATTCCACTTTAATGGCTACAAGACCTGAACTTGCAATGGAACTTGCCGTTAAGGGTATGGTTCCCGATACTACTATCGGCAGACAGGCTCTTACCAGATTACGCGTCTACAAGGGTAGCGAGCATATGCATGCAGCACAGAAGCCCGAAGAGATGGCATTTTAATTGAAGGGGGATATACTGATGTTTGAAGGAAAGCCTTATTTCTATGGTACCGGTAGAAGAAAGAGCTCTGTAGCTCGCGTTCGCGTATACAACGGTACCGGTAAAATCACCATCAACGACCGTGATATTGAAGAATATTTCGGTCTTGAAACCTTAAAACTTATCGTTCGTCAGCCCT
>JAZOQN010000011.1:0-4121 GCA_045656125.1 Acutalibacteraceae bacterium | reverse complement strand
AAATTCCCCGTCAGGCACTTATTTCGATCCAATAAAAACCATTGAGGACGAAATAAGCAAAAATACAAGAGGGTTAGCAAAACTATATAAACTTTACAAAGATAGCGACAATGAGGACGAGGACGAAGAACTTGAAGAAAGCATTGCAGAAACAAAGATAAAAATCCGCGAACTGCAAAGACAGTTAGAGAGCAAACAAGAACAGAGAAGAATTGAACGAAAGATAAACAAAGCAAAGGATATTTTTAGAACGCTTGAAAGCACTTGGCAATTTATGACCGATAAAGAAAAACAGACCGTTTGCAGAGAATTGTTTAAGGACGTTATTATTCATAAAAACGGCGAGGTTGACGTTAATTTGAAATTAGGTAAATACCTTAAAACTAAGTAAAAATCAGTCCCTATCATAAGGAACTGATTAAGAATAATAAATTCTCTACCCTCGAACGCGGTGCCCATGATAATCGGGGAAATCAGAAGGCACTTGCGAGATAACAACTCGGTTCGTGTCAGCCGTTCGATAAAGGACGTAGCATATAAGGCAATGCAGGTTAAGGAAAAGTTGATTGCTGAGAATCAGGAAGAACCTACAGTTGAAGAAATTGCAAAAGAGTTGGAGTTGCCAAAATGCCAGGTTGTAATGGCGTTGGAAAGTATTGTTGAACCCGTGTCACTTTTTGAGTCGGTTTATTCTGATGGCGGTGATGCTGTTTTTGTGCTTGACCAATTAGGCGATAGCAGTAACGATAATGATTGGATTGACGAAATTGCATTTAAAGATGTTATGCAATCGTTAACAGAACGCGAAAAGAAAATTTTAGGTTTAAGATTTATGCTAGGTAAAACTCAAATGGAAGTTTCGCGTGAAATCGGCATTTCTCAAGCCCAAGTGTCGAGAATTGAAAAAAGTGTTTTGGAAAAAATAAAAAATGATTAATAAGGACAAATCTCAAAGGCATATAATTTAATGAATATTTTTAAAAGGTGATTATATGTGTTGCAGATTGGTCGAAATGCGAGAAAAACAGGTTGTTTGTATAAAAGACGGTACTATTTTGGGTTTGGTTGGTGACGTTGAGGTTGATTCCTGCAGCGGTAAAATAAACTGTATAATAGTTTACGGTCGAAAACGTTGTTTTGGGCTTTTGGGCAGGGAAAATGATTGCCGTATTCCTTGGGAAGCAATTGAAGTTTTCGGTGAGGATTCAATTTTGGTTAATTTTGATAATATTCCGCAAAGACCGAAAAGAAAAGGCATTTTATCAGAATTATTTTTCCCGAAATAATGAAATACAGTTAAAATTTAGCAAATTATACTGTAATTCGCGAAAAGGAATTTAATTTCACTTTAATTTAACAGTTGGTTCAGTTTTTTCAATTTATATAAATTCGGTTTAGAGGAAAATTAAAAGGGAAGTGAAATTAAAGGAGTATTAATTTATGAAAAAACTGACAAAATTTTTGTTTTCAATATGTCTTTTGTTTTCGGTCACATCTCTTTCAACGGTTGGATATTTGGATACAAAAATAGCCGAAAATTATTATGTTGCGGAAGATGACTCTCTGAAATTCCAAGGTCTGCCTTTGGAATGTAAGGCAACCGATGTGGACGTTTCGGTAGGGTTGAAAAATAACACCTCTGTAAATGGGTATAAGACGCGTGTTTCGTTGTTTGGAATTATACCTGTTAAGACCGTAAATGTCACTAAAACTAAAACCGCAGAGGTTGCAGTTTTGGGCACGCCGTTTGGGTTAAAGGTCTATACCGAGGGTGTTTTGGTAGTGGGTTTCAGCGATGTTGAAACAAAAAACGGCACTGAAAATCCTGCAAAAAAGTGCGGAATTAATGTTGGTGATGTGATTTTGTCGGTCAATGGAAAAGCCGTTACCTCAAATTCGGGAATGCAAAAGGAAATTTCCAAAATTAAAGGACAAGCATGTGAATTGTTAGTAAAACGTGGTGAAAATGAGTTTATGGTTAATATAACGCCAGTGCTTTCAAAATCGGACAAAAACTATAAAATCGGTCTTTGGATTAGGGACAGTTCAGCAGGAATAGGAACATTGACCTTTTTTAGCCCCGAGTTAAATATGGTTGCAGGCTTGGGTCATGGCATTTGCGATACCGATACAGGTGAGTTGGTACCTTTTGAGAGCGGAGAGTTTGTTAATGCTGAAATAGTCGGCGTTAAAAAAGCGAATGGGAAAACAGCAGGAGAACTGCAGGGTGTTTTTGCAAGCGGAGAGATTGCCGAATTAAAGGAAAATCACATTACCGGTGTTTACGGCAGTACCGAAAATGTATTTGGTGGGGTAAATACGTTGAAAATTGCCTTAAAGCAGGAGGTCCAGACCGGTAAAGCACAAATCATAACCACGCTTGACGATGAGGGTGCAAAGGTTTATGACTGTAAAATCGAAAAGGTGTACCATAACGATTCAAGTAAAATTAAGAATATGGTTATCAAAATTACTGATAATGAGTTGTTACAAAAAACCGGGGGTATTGTACAAGGGATGAGCGGTAGTCCAATAATCCAAAACGGAAAGTTAATCGGTGCGGTGACCCACGTTTTTGTAAACGACTGCACAAGCGGTTACGGAATCTTCGCCGAAAATATGCTCGAAACCGCAAAAAGTGTGGCAAATGAACAATTAAAAGAAGCGTCATAAAATATTTCAATGTAGGGACAGGCGTCCTCGACTGTCCAAAAAATAGCCCAAGACGAAATATAACGTCTTGGGCATAATTTTTTTATTCAATACCTAAAAGCCAATTAACAGTAACTTTTAAAATTTTGGCTAATTCACGGAGTTCATAATCTGCAACAAATCTTGTACCGATTTCAATTCTTGAAATACTGTCGCGTTCAATGATTATGCCGCTAATTTGAAGTTGTGCTGCTAAATCGCTTTGTGTTAGTCTTAATCTGCATCTCGCTTCGTGAACTCTGTCACCGCAAATATTCTTCTTACCATTATAATCATAAATTTTCATACAATTATCCTCTCCAAAAATATGTTAAAGATACGAATATATCTTGACATTAACATATTAGATGGCTATAATTGTGTTAAAGATAAGAATTTATCGAATGTTATCGGAGTTTGCATTTTTAATTTTTAAGGAGTGAGAGGTTGATAATTTCTAAACAAGAATAAACAAATTATATTAGTTAAAAAAGCAAGAGGAAAGGAATAGATAAAAATGAAAAAAATATTTGCGGTTGTTTTGACGTTAGTGCTGATGGTGTCGGTTTTACCGCTTGGGTTGTTTAGTATTACTGCAAGTGCAGAAACAAGCGATTATTATACCTACACCATTTCAAACGGCGAGGTAACAATAACCGAAGTCGATACATCAATCAGCGGTGCGGTGACTGTTCCGTCAACCTTGGGTGGCTATCCTGTGACGAGTATAGGTGGTGGTGCATTTTCTGAATGCAAGAGCCTCACCTCGGTCACTATTCCCGATAGTGTGACGAGTATAGGTGAGTCTGCGTTTTCCAAATGCACCAGACTCATCTCGGTTAACATCCCCGACAGCGTGACGAGTATAGGTTGGTGTGCGTTTGTTTATTGCGACCTTACCTCGGTCACTATTCCCGATAGTGTGACGAGTATAGCTGAGGGTGCATTTTCCGGTTTAGACTCCCTCACCGCCATCACAGTGGATAGTAATAATGAGTATTATTCATCGCACAATGGTGTATTGTTTAATAAAGAAAAAACAGAACTTATACAATACCCAAGTGGAAAAACAACAATTAATTACACTATCCCTAACAGCGTGACGAGTATAGGTGAGTCTGCGTTTTACGAATGCGAATGTCTCACTTCGGTTACCATTCCAGATAGCGTGACGAGTATAGGTGATTTTGCGTTTGTAAGATGCTATAGCCTCACCTCGGTCACTATTCCCGACAGCGTGACGTGTATAGGTGAGTCTGCGTTTTACGAATGCTACAACCTCACTTCAGTTACCATCCCTGACAGCGTGACGAGTATAGGTGAGTCTGCGTTTTCCCACTGCTACAACCTCACTTCAGTTACCATCCCTGACAGCGTGACGAGTATAGGTAATAGAGCGTTTCGTAACACACAATATTATGACAACGATT
>JAZOQN010000010.1:0-11075 GCA_045656125.1 Acutalibacteraceae bacterium | reverse complement strand
TTCCTTGTCCTGACTTTGCCTGCGGTTGTTAAACATCATACCATTGCTCTTATCAACACAAACGATAATATTCATAAAAGCCCACCTTTACGGATATATTCTTATACATTCTACCACAATTTGCCTGAAAATGCAACAAAGACGAGGCGGTTTTTCAGCCTCGTCCTTGTTTAGTCTAAGTCAAAATCCAAATCAACGTGAATATTCACTTTAATATTAACGGGTTTATGGTCGCGCCTCATATCAAAGTAAAGAGGCAAATCCAATGTTTTCAACAAATTGCGCCAAGATTTCACACCGTAATATGTAGCCACCGTCTGCCACCCTCTTGTATCGGGGGACTTATTCTTATTAAACTGTTCCTGACTGCGCGGTTTTATTCGGTAGTAATCTTTCAAAAATGCTTCGGTGTGCCTCTGCTTTAATTCTTCAAAACTCGGTTTCGGTGTTGGGTAATTTTCCTCAAGCCATTCACCGAGCGTTTTCTTAAATCTTAATTTTACAACGGGGTGTGGTGGCATATCCCTTGTTTTGAAATCGGTTGCTGTTGGCGGTCTGCCGTTATCAACAATAAACTGTTGCACTGTGTCGTGTATAGCGTTTTCAGTCCAACGGTTCAAGGGCATTTCCGCGCCGATTTCCTGTAATTTAAGTATAACCGCCTCGTTGCCCTTATCTGCGGATAATACCGCGATTGCCTCTTGTAATGCCTGTTTTCGTGTCATAGAGAAAACTCCTTTCAAGTTTTCTCTACCCTCGTATATCATTGGCACTGCATAAGTGGAAAATTTTACCTCATGCACGGGGTCAAAATTATCAATTGCCTTAATAAGACCTATACATCCTATTTGGAAAAGGTCGTCCATATTTTCTCCGCGGTTAGTGAACTTTTGAATAACGCTCAAAATCAATCGCAAATTACCTTGAATCAATGTTTCACGTGCTTTTTTATCTCCGTTTGCCGAAAGTTTTAAAAGTTCCTCCTTTTCCTTTTCTTTTAAAATTGGCAGTTTGTTAGTGTTGACATTACATATTTCAACCTTATTGTACTGCAAAATTCATCCCTCCGAAAACATTTGAAAAAAGTATTACCGGAAGTGAATGATAAAATACCGAAAACAGACAATTAAAAATTTATTTTATAATGAATAATTTCAAAATTTCTGATTTGTTATTTTACAGTATAAAAAGCCGTACGCTAATTTTAATTTTAGCATACGGCTTCTCATTTACTTTTTAATATTCAGTTTACTTTAAAGCATCAATAAGTGCTTCTACCTTATCGGTATTTTCCCACTTAACGCCTAATTCCTCACGACCTAAGTGACCGTAAGCCGAAAGACTTGAATAAATTGGTTTTCTCATATCGAATGTATCAATAATTGCGGCAGGACGAAGGTCAAACACCTTATTTACTGCATCGGCAATCTGCTCGTCAGAGTATTTTCCGGTGCCAAAGGTATCAACCATAACTGAAACCGGCTTGGCAACACCGATAGCATAAGCCAACTCAACCTCGCACTTTGAAGCCAATTTTGCAGCGACAATGTTTTTTGCAACATAACGTGCGGCGTAAGCTGCAGAACGGTCAACCTTTGTGGGGTCTTTACCACTGAAAGCACCGCCACCGTGACGTGCATAACCGCCGTAGGTATCAACAATAATCTTACGTCCGGTAAGACCGGTATCACCCTGCGGTCCGCCTACAACAAAGCGACCTGTGGGATTTATGTAGATTTTAGTGTTTTCATCCATAAAGTCAGCCGGAATAATTGCCTTAATAACCTTTTCATAAATATCGGCACGTAAGGTTTCCAAAGAAATATCTGCACTATGCTGACTTGAAACAACAACAGCCTCTACTCTTGAGGGCTTGCCGTCAACATATTCAACAGTAACCTGAGTTTTACCGTCAGGGCACAAATAATCTAAAGTACCGTCTTCACGAACTTTGGTTAACTGCTTTGCGAGTTTATGAGCCAACGAAATCGGCAACGGCATAAGTTCAGGGGTTTCGTCGCAAGCAAAACCGAACATCATACCCTGGTCACCTGCACCGTTAAGGTTATATTTATCTTCTTCACCCGATTTTAACTCTAACGATTTATCAACACCCAAAGCAATGTCGGGAGATTGCTCGTCAATAGCGGTCATAACGGCACATGTATTACCGTCAAAGCCTTTTGAGGGATGATTATAACCGATTTTGCAAACTGTCTCGCGAACGATTTTCGGAATATCTACCCTTGCAGTTGTTGTAATTTCACCCATAACGGTGACAGAGCCTGTGGTACAGAAAGTCTCACAAGCAACGCGAGCCATAGGGTCTTGAGCGATAATAGCGTCTAAAACAGCATCGGAAACACTGTCCGAAACCTTGTCAGGATGGCCGGCAGTAACCGACTCAGATGTAAATAAAAACTTACCCATAATTCATTCTCCTTTATATTAAAACTTAAATTAACAAAAACAAAACCTGCCCGAAAGAGCAGGTTTAAAAAAATCTCATCTTTCGGTAAAATACCGCCGGATTTAGCACCTTGAAATTAATCAGGTTGCCGGGCTTCTAAGGGCCGGTCCCTCAGCCACTCTTGATAAGTGATTATTAAATTTTGCAAATGTATTGTACCATAAATTTAGAATTTGTCAATAGTAAATTCTAAAATTCGACACTTCCATTTAATACAAAAATAAATATAAGTACTGAAACAGCAGCAACTACAAGACACGAAAGCATTAAAATAACCGTTCTCAAGCCACTGCCCTTTTTCTGTTGTTTTCGCTCGATTAATCCTAATCTGCCGAACGCCTTTGTGACCGGTTTATATATCAGTAAAGTTAAAGAGGCATTTATAACAGATTTAATTAGATTAAAAGGTAACAAAACACCGGGAATCAACTCAACTACCGCCGACCTATCAACGCCCATATAAAAAGGTGTTATCAACAAATTTGCCAAAAGCATAATTGCAGTTACCGATAAAACTGATGCAATACCTGAAAGTATTGCACCCAAAAAAGTACGGCGGTATTTATAAATGAATCCGCCCACAACCGAAAATGCCGCACTTGATAAAAAGTTCATTATAAGTCCGTAAACACCGGTGTCCGAAAATGTTACAAATTCAGTTAAAGCAACAATAAAGGCACTGAAAAGTCCGGCTAAAGGACCGTACATTAAACCGGCTACGGCAATGATTGCATCCTTAAAGTCAAAAGTTAAAAACATAACCTTAAAATGCAGCAAAAATGTGCAAAGATAAGCCAATGCACATAATACGCCAATAACCGAAATCTTTTTAATATTAATTTGATTATTATACATAATTAATACCTCCAAAATAAAAAAATCCGCCTTGAAAACACAAGGCGGAAACATATAATTACAACATAGAAACGTTATAACTCTCTTCTTTCATCCGGACTGTACCGTCGGCTTCGGAATCACACCGGAATCAACCAAAAGGCTTGTGGGCTTTACCACCGGTGGGGACTTTCACCCCGCCTTGAAGAAATATCAAATTTACCTTAACATTATATTCTCAATGTATCATAATGTCAAGATAATTCAAACCGTATTTGCAAAGAAAATAACCTATAAAACACTGCACGACAATAATCAGCGGTATTCCTACCATAAATTTTGGTTTGTTGGTTTTATGGTGAACTATGTTCATTGTAAAAAGCATTGCAACGCTTCCGCCTAAAAAAGATAAAAGCAAAAGAGTTTTTTCGGGCACACGCCAACCGTGGCTTTTGGCGCTTAACTTGTCAAAAACAGTAACAATAACCGAAATTAAGGAAATTATTGACAGATATAGCAAAATTATTATATCGAATTTTGTCATTTTACCACCGATTTATGTGAATTTAGTGTTGTTATTTTTAAGTAATTATAATATAATTATATATGAATTTCAAGTGGCATTAACGAAAGGAAAGTACATTTGGAAAATTTCAATTCTAACAACTCAAAACGCACAATAATAACAATTGTTATTCCTATTGTTATAATTATATGTACTGTTGTTGTGGGTATTATCGGGATTTTAAGTCCCGAAACATTTAAAAACAGTTCGAGCGACTCGAGTGACACGATTGCCTCTGTTGGCGGTTCATCTGAAAATGAATCTATTGCCGAGAGTTCCAGTATTATGTCAATCGACAGTTCTGTTTCTTCGGCTGAATCTTCAAGCAATATTTCATCTGTTGATTCTTCGCTGGAAAGTTCATCAAACGGGCAAACTTCATCAGAGGTGACTTCTTCAAAAGTAAACAATTCATTGGTTTCAAGCACACCGTCCGTAAATGTGTCATCAGGCACTGTAACTCCCCCTGTGACCAATAAAACTTTTACCTCGGCAATGTGGTACTCATACGGCTCGGATATGAACTTTAAAAACTTAACCCAACAACAATTTAAAAATAAAATCGACAAAATGTTTGACGATGCGGTTGATTTAGGTAACGATGCCGTTATCTGTCAGGTTCGTCCGTTTGCCGATGCTTATTATCAGTCAAGTCTTTTTCCGTGGAGTTCGTACATTACCGGTACCCAAGGCAAAAACCCCGGTTATGACCCTATGGCTTATATGATAGAAGCCGCACATAAAAGAGGTTTGCAGTTCCACGCGTGGTTAAACCCTTACAGAATCTCTACAAGCACTACCAATCCAAACAATTTATCGTCTGACCACATTGCAAGAAAGTGGTGGAATGATGAAAATACAAAACGCCGCGTTTTAGTGGCGGGAAATGGTTTATATTTTAATCCTACCATACCTGAATGTCAAAAATTGATAATTGACGGTGTGAAAGAAATTGTAAACAACTATAACGTTGACGGTATACATATTGACGATTACTTCTATCCAACTACCGACTTGGAGTTTGACAGTGTTGAGTACAACAAATATAAGTCAGACGGCGGAAATTTAAGTCAAGCCGAATGGCGCAGAGCCAACGTTAGCGCTTTGGTTCAAGGTATGTATCAGGCAACTCACTCAAAATCAGGTGTGGTTTTCGGAGTAAGCCCTTCGTATGACTTTGATGTGAACTATAATGAACAATATGCCGATTTAAAGCACTGGATGAGCACGGCAGGGTATATTGATTATATTGTACCGCAAATTTATTTTGGATATAACCACTCAAACAGCAAAGCAAAATACTCGAACTGTTTGAACACTTGGGTATCCACACCGAAATTAAGCAGTGTGAAACTGTATATCGGTTTAGGTGCATATAAAATCGGTTATGCAACCGACGGTGGCTCTAATGAATGGACAACCGACAAAGAACTTTTAGCAAAACAAGCCATTGACGCCAAAGTAACCGGTGCAGATGGCATATTTATATTCAATTATTCTACCCTTTACGCAAACACTAATTTAGCAACAGCGCAAAGAGAAAACTTGAAAAAAGCTTTAAAATCATTTAACTAAAATTAAAAGGTTGGTATTATTTTGGTAAATTCAATCAGACATCACTTGAGAACTATAATTCCCGTTCTTTTAGTGATAACAATCATCATCACATCGGCTTCGGTCGGACTGATTTCAATATTTAAAAATGACGGGGACTCAACTCAAGCCGATAATTCGGTTAGTTCGACACCTGACCTGCAACCGATTGCTCCCGAGCCGGTTGAAAAAAAGCCAATAAAAGAGTTTAAAAGTCTTTCGGTTTCACCTTTAATAGATTTCTATTTAGAGGGACAGACCGAGGCTGACGCTCGCGAGCAGATTGAAAAAATAGTTGAAACCGCCGTTGAAGACGGATTCAACACTTTGGAAATCACAATAAACTATAAGGACACAGTTATATTCTCTACCGAAAACTTCACCTCATTAGAAGGTAATTTATTTGTATATTTTTCAATTGCCGCAAAACGTAAAGGCTTAAATGTTATCGCATCGGTTGATTTATCAGCACTGGCGAAAAAACATATTGCCGAAGAAAGTGATATTGAAAATATTTCTAAAATACTTTCACATACCTCACTCGGTCAATACTGTGATACAGTCATATTAAAAAACTGCTTTATTACGCCCGACCAAATCCCCGAAAATGAGTATTTAAGTTCACCGGGCGATGCTACTTCTTATGAAGATTATTTAAATAAACGTTTAATATCTGCATTGCATACATACTATTTTGCCGTTGCAAAAATTAAACCTACTATGGCTGTGGGAATTGAAATTAATGAAAGTGCATTGCCCGAAAACGCCATTTTCAATGCAAAACTGCTCTTTGAAAACAATGTTGTAGACTTTGCGATGCTTTATAACCCCTACTCCACCGAAAACAAAGACAAAAGCTTTGTTACCTATTATGAAGCTATCAGGAACGATTTAGGGTTGAATTATGACGAGCTTCACTGCAAATTAGCTTACAACAAAATTGGCAGTAAGGATGAAGGTTGGAAACAAACCGACCAAATTTTAAGTCAGTTAAAAGTGCTTGACTCTCTTGAAATAAACGGTTTTACATTTGACAGTTACACTTTTTATGCAAATGACAAAACCGAAAGCCGTTCGGTTATCAAAAAGTACTTTTCCCACCTTATTACCGAAGATTATATTTTAAGGGAATTAAGTGTTTCAAAGCCCACAAAGACCAAGTTCACAACCCACGACAAAACAGTTCTTTTGATGGGTGCATCTGACCCTGAATTTTCTTTAAAACTCAACGGCAATGAGTTAGAACGTTCGGAACTCGGATATTTTTCGCTCGATTTAGACCTAAAGGACGGATTAAACACCTTTACGTTAGAGCATAAGGGCGTTACAAAAACATATAAAATTACGTTTGACCGTATTATCATTAAAGAATTATTCCCCTCTAAAAAACAAGAATTGCCCAGCCGTTCAACATTGGCTGTAAGTTGTACTGCTCTTTCGGGAAGTACCGTCACCGCAACGCTTGGCGATATTTCGGTAACCTTAACAGAAGAACCGATAATTGACGGAAATGGTATCGTTGACCCCGAATTTAGTACATATTCGGGCAGTATTCAGTTACCGACTGTTTATGACCAGAATAAAACTTTAGGTAAAATCACTTTTAAAGCAAATTCAAAGTATGGAACAGAAACCCAAAAAAGTGAAAATATCATTGTTATAAAAGAAGACCGCCCCGTATCCTCAGATACCGGCTCAAACGGTGTCGGTTCAGGTTCTGATAACGCACCCAGTGGCGGTTCTGCTTGGGAAAAACCGCAAGGCGGAAAATATATCGATGTAGGCACCGGTTATATTGCGGAAATCGTAAATTATCAGGCAGAAATGTTTGATGCAAATGCAAAAAGTGACTATTCAAGACCGACAAACAACTATCTGCCTAAAGGTACGGTCGATTACTGTGCTTCATCAATTATTTCGACTTCGGGCGGACAAATGAGAAACCTTCGCTACGGAAAAATGACTTATTCCGGTGAAACCACACTAAAGTATTATACCGGCACTTTACCTGACCACAACTCAGTCAATTTTGCATCTATCGTAAACACGGGCAGACATACCGAATTAACATTGGACACACTTTGGAAAGCGCCATTCTATTTTGACATTGCACCGCAAACCTATCCCAACAACAAACCCAATGAGCGTAACTATACCATTACTACTGCGACCTACGCTTATATTGATATTACCTTCTGCTACACAACTTTGGTAAGCGGTGATATTACAATCCCAAGTGATAACCCTATCTTCTCAAGAGCAGAATGGTTTAAAAATACATCGGATTACACTTTAAGACTATATCTTAAAAAAGTCGGTAAATTCTACGGATGGAGTTCTGAATACAATGAGAAAAATCAGCTTGTATTCAAGTTCTTAAACCCTGCTAAAATCACAGCCGCTGATAACTCCTACGGTTACCGTCTTGACGGTGTGGTAATCCTCATCGACGTTGGTCACGGCGGCAGTGATGAAGGTGCACACGGCTTTAATAAAAACTACCCCGAAGCAGTACTTAACTTAACTCTTGCAAAAATGCTTAAGGCAGAATTAGAGTCAATCGGTGCTACCGTTTATATGACCCGTGAGGATAACGAAACCGAGGATGACGCCAACGCCAAGCGGTTACAGCTACGAAGTATTAAGCCGGACTTCTGCATTTCAATACACCGAAATGCCAGTGGCTCGGCAGCACAAGGCTTTATGACCTATCACTTCTATCCTTATTCCTCTGATGCAGCAAAACTTGTTTATAAGGCGACCGAGGATGCAAAGCTTTACAAAAAAGATAAGTGGTACGGCACTAAATGGCACGTTTATTATATGGGTCGTATGTCTGACTGTCCGGTAGTATTAACCGAAAACGGATTTATGACCAACAAAACCGAATACGAGGATATGATTAAACCTGAATTCAACCAAAAATGTGCTGTTGCTTTAGCTAAAGGTATTGTTGATTACTTTAAATCAATACAATAAACAAATAACACCCTAAGTTATACTTAAGGTGTTATTTTTATATATACGACCTTTCCATTTCTTTTTTTAGGCGGGCAATTATGCGTTTTTCAAGACGAGATATATATGACTGTGAGATACCCAAAATATCCGCAACCTGTTTTTGAGTATGCTCATTTTGTCCGTTAAGTCCAAACCGCATACTCATAATTTCACGCTCGCGGTCATTTAATTTTGAAATATGTAAATTTAAAAGCCTTTTCTCGTCCTCTTGCTCAACTCTACCGCCAACCTCATTACCGTCACTGCCCAAAACATCCGACAGCAAAAGTTCATTACCGTCCCAATCAACATTTAATGGCTCGTCAATTGATATTTCGGTCTTTAAAACGGTCGTCTTTCTTATATACATCAAAATCTCATTTTCAATGCAACGGGACGCGTATGTTGCAAGCTTTATATTCCGTTCGGGACAAAAGGTATTAACGGCTTTTATAAGACCGATTGTGCCTATGGAGATTAAATCCTCAGCACTCGCTCCCGCAGCATCAAACTTTCGTGCGATATATACTACAAGCCTTAAATTATGCACTATCAACTTTTCTCTGGCTTCCGTTGCTTTAGGTGTATTGAGTTGATTTAAAACTTCTTGTTCTTCTTCCGGTGTCATAGGCGGTGGCAAGGTTTCAGGCCCGTTTATGTAATAAGAAGTATTAACAAGACCTATCTTTTTTAGTAAATTTTTAATTATAAGGCTTAATTTAGTACTGATGATTTTCATAATAACTCCTTTAAAAGTTTAATACTGTCGGTGAAACCACTACTGAATAGTCGTCCCCTAACTTCAAATCACTGATTACCGTAATAGGCTTCGTAATAACAAATGTTTTCTTTTTGTATGTAACCTTTATTCTGTCAATTTTCACCGCCGGCATAACACTTTCACCCGAAACAGTTTTTATCGGCAAAAGACGAAAAAAGTGTCTCACTTCTTCACCCGGCGGTTCTAATGAAATCATTAGAGAAGTGTTATTTTCACCGAAAAGTTCTTGTGCTGTAACCTTATCAATTATCACAATTTCACTGTTACCAAAACTATCTGTAAGCGTATGACCCGTATCAACCATCGCCGTTGTTTGAACAGACTTTTTTTGAAAATTAAGATTAACGGTTATCCTTTCAGCCAAATCGGCCTCGCGTCCTACAAGCTTTTTTATAACGGTTATTATGACGTAAAAGATAAATGAAAATGTAATTAGCAGTAACGGCGAAACGTCAAAATAAACAATGCCGTTATTCATTGACATATTTTCAGGTTTAAAAAGCATCCAAATGCCTGCCATACCACCGGCATATATAAACGATACTCCGTAAAATACTGCAGAGCATCTTAAAAATCTTCGTACATTCTTGAACCCAAACGCTGTCAAAACTGCAGTTATAGATGCTGACAAGCGTAATAACAATCCCACCCAAAAACCTAACGGCGGAAGAAAAATATACAGTGAAAACAATGCCGAAAGTACTGCTGCCGCAATTTTTCTCCAAAGTTTCACCTCAATTCGAGTTAAAACACAAGTGGCGGTTATTATTATAAAGTCAACTACAGTGTTTAAAAACAACAAAATATCAACATAGACAATCATCAAGCCACCACCTTTAAATCCATTATAAGATTTACTGTTGGTCGAAGTTTGTCAAACTGCGGTAAAATTAAAAATTATTTTATTTAAAAAAGAAACAGAAAAACTGCGGTCAAAAACAAGGCTACAACGAAGCAACCTGCAATTGAAAATATTAAGTTTTTACGTTTTTTCTTTTTTCGTTCTTCGGTATATCTTAAATATCCTATTTTAGCAGAACGTTGTTGACTCGGTTCAAAATATGAACCTATAATTTTTCTTGCCTCATTTTCCAATGTTTTATTATCAAACTCTGCATTTTCCTTAACAAAAAACAAAGCCTTTTCAAAGTAATCACTGTCGGTATCGTTAACCTCAATAATTCGCTTATTTACACCTCTTAACATACGTTTTCTCCTTAAATTTTTCTTGGTGTAAATATTTTTGACAGATAAATTATAATTCAAACTTTGTCAAGGAAAATTTTTGAAATTTTCCTAAATAATACGCTTTGTAACCTCTGGTTTACATAAATTTTGTGGATAACTATGTGGAAAAGTCGAAAAAGTATTGATTCTATCACTCTTTTCTACTAAAGTTTACATATTTTGCGTAATTATGTAACTATACAAAATGTATATACAACCAATTTTTACTTGACAAATAGTAATTGTCAAGTTACTCAAAATGTTGTATAATAACTTTGAAGGAAGTGGGTTTTTATATGATAAAATACAGTCCCAAAGCCCAACAAAACGGTAATAATGTTGAAATCACAGGCGTTAAACATTTTAGTTTAAAAGAAACCTTTGATTGCGGGCAAGCTTTTCGTTGGCAAGAGTTTGATGAAAACTCTTGGATTGGTATTGCTCACGGCAGAAAACTGCGTGTAGGCTTAAATAACGGCATAATTACGCTATATGACTGCACATTAGATGAATATGAGCGAATTTGGCGGAATTATCTTGATATTGACCGCGACTATGGAAAAATTATTGAAATAATTTCCGAAAATGAAGTATTAAAACATGCC
>JAZOQN010000009.1:0-10905 GCA_045656125.1 Acutalibacteraceae bacterium | reverse complement strand
GAAAGATGGCTAAAAAGTACCATCCCGACCTGCATCCTGGTGATGCTGAAGCCGAAAAAAACTTTAAGGAAGTAAACGAGGCTTACGAAGTTCTTTCTAATTCTGATAAAAAGGCTCGATATGACCAGTTTGGCCACGCAGGCGTTGACCCGAATTTCGGTGCCGGTGGCGGTGCTTACGGTGGCGGTTTCGGTGATTTTGGAGATTTAGGAGATATTTTCGGTCAATTCTTCGGTGGCGGATTTGGTGGTGGCAGAAGAGCTAATCCGAATGCTCCGCGAAAAGGTGCCGATACATCAGCTTCTGTTGTACTTACATTTGAGGAAGCCGCAAAAGGCTGTAATAAAAAAATTAAGGTTACACGTATTGAGAACTGTGCAGAGTGTGGCGGTTCGGGTTGTGAAAAAGGATTTTCAGCAGAAACCTGCCCGTCGTGTCACGGCTCAGGACAAATATATGTTACCCAACGTACTCCGTTTGGTTCAATGCAAACTACACGTGCTTGTGACACTTGTCGCGGTACCGGTAAGAAAATTGACCATCCGTGTAAGGTATGTGCAGGTAAAGGCAGGGTAAGACGCACCACAGAGCGTGAAATTAATATTCCAGCAGGTGTAGATGACGGACAGTATATTAATCTTCGCGGCGGTGGTGATACCGGTGTAAATGGCGGTCCTGCGGGAGATTTACACGTCAATATTTCAGTACGTCCGCATCCGATTTTTGAGCGTGACGGATTTGATGTGTTCTGTGAAATTCCAATTTCATTTACTCAAGCCGCATTGGGTGCAGAAATCACTGTGCCGACATTAGATGGCAAGGTTAAATTTACAATTCACGAGGGTACACAACCCGGTGACGAGTTTAAGTTGCGCGGCAAAGGTATTCAAAAGCTAAATTATTCAGGTCGCGGTGACCAATATGTGAAAATTATTGTCGAAGTACCGAAAAATCTTAACACTTCTCAAAAAGATATGCTTAAAAAGTTTGAGGAATCGACTGACGACAATTGTTATAAAGCACGAAAAAGTTTCTTTGATAAGGTTAAAGAATTTTTTAAGGATTAACAAAAAGCCCTTTGGTTTCAAAGGGCTCTTTAATTAGGAGAATATATGTACGTTTATATTTTGTTCGACCTTGACGGTACTTTGACCGACCCAAGCGAAGGAATTACAAATTCTGTGGCTTACGCTTTGGAAAAATTCGGCATTACTGTTGAGGATAAGAAAACCTTATACAAATTTATAGGCCCGCCGTTAGTGGTTGCATTTTCTGAATATTACGGTTTTTCAAAAGAGGATTCCGAAAAAGCAACGGCATATTACCGCGAAACCTTTAGTGTAAAAGGTCTTTATGAAAATAAAGTTTATGATGGTGTCGTAAATTTGCTTGAAACGCTTAAAAAAAGCGGTAAAAAGTTGATTTTAGCCACTTCAAAACCTGAAAAATTTGCAAAAGAAATTATGAGATATTTTGATTTGGCAAAGTATTTTGATTTAATTTGCGGTGCAACGTTTGACAGCACACGTAATACAAAGGATAAGGTTATTACGTATGCCTTAAAAAAGGCGGGGGTAACCGACAAGAGCAAAACCGTTATGATTGGTGACCGTCACCATGATATTGAGGGTGCTAATGTGAACGGTCTAGATTCAATAGGTGTGCTTTACGGATTTGGAAACAGAGAAGAGTTAACCAACGCCGGTGCAACCTATATTGCGGAAAATATTGAGGATATTTTAAAATATGCATAAGAAAACTGCTTGACTGATTTCAGTCAAGCAGTTTTTTATAATATTAAATATCCTTAGGGTACTCGGCATTGCGGTCGGTAGGGATTAGCGTAATATCAAATGTGAATTCTTCTTCTTTAAAACGGTACTTTTCGTCTAATAACGGTCCGCAAGAGCCAGAACCCACACCACTTTGCTTGTAATCAACAGAAAGCACCGTTTTCTCCGAACGTGGCAATTGATAATTGTGCTTTGTGTTAGTTAACTCAATGGGCGTATAAGGGAGTGCTGAGAACTCAAAAGGTGTTGTTTCATTAGATACAACCAACCCTAAACCATCAGCTCTGTGTAGGTAAGCCCAATAAGTGTTCCAATGGTTGCCGTTTTCCTGCGGTTTGATGTGTTGTTGCAACTCATTTTGTACCTTATTTGAGAATTTTCCCATATAGGAAGCGTTATGACGGTCGCAGTAGCTGTCAAACGGACCCATACCGAAATACTGTATATTCTCAAATAACTTGTCGAATTCAATCAGCAAGCCAAACTTTGGTAAGTACTCAAGACGTTGTTTTGTGTACTGTGCAGGGTTGTCAATCTCCCAATCAGGACTTTTAAATGAAAGTCCTTTTCCTGCTTTAGCTTCAAGATGGAGTTCGATTCTACCGTCAGCAAAAACTGCCCATTCAGCAACTACATCAAAATGGGGGAATCGGGTTGGTGATGCCATTGCAAAATTGCTCGTAATAATTACACAACCGTCTAATTGTTCAACCTTCGTAGCACGCTCATAAGCGGTAGAATCTCTTAAGCACATTGAGTTCCACACACTAATCTGCTGTTTGTCATTGTCTAACGGTGCTCGCCATATATTAAACCGCATACCTTTATCAAACACAGTTTTTCCATTAACTTTAAGTGTGCTAAAAGCACAAAGTGTTTTGGAATATACATATTCAAAACGGTCGGTTTTAACAGTAATGTTGAGATTGTTTTCAATGTAATCAACATTACCAAAGGTTATTTTGTCGGTAAATACCTGCTCACATGGTAACTCAAACTGTTCAAAACCTAAGATTTCACCGTCAGGTATACCTAAATTGCCGTATGAAGAAAAACTGATTTTAACGTAGCATTTGCCGTCGGATGGCTTATTGTAACCCAATGCCACACGTTCAGTTTTTTGCGGAGGAATCGCAATTGAACCGATATTTCCAGATGCAACAACATTTCCGTTGCAGGTTAATTCCCAGTTGCCCTCTAAACGTGACATATAACTGAAATCATAGCAGTTTGTTATGTCAAAGACACCGCTTTCAATATCAACCGCAGTGATTTTGAAAGGTTTAATAATATTTTTATATTCTTTAAGTCCGTTTGTAGGCTTTACGTCGGGTGTGACTAATCCGTCGCAACAGAAGTTTCCGTCGTGATATGCTTCGCCAAAATCTCCGCCATAGTAATATATAGCTTTTCCATTTTCAGCTTTGCCCATATACAGTCCGTGATTAAACCATTCCCAAACAAATCCACCCATAAAGCGGTCAGAGGAATAAATCAAATCCCAGTAATCTTTCAAGTCACCGGGGCCGTTGCCCATAGCGTGACTGTATTCACAAAGTAATAACGGTTTGTCGTAATTTACCTTTTCTGCGTATTCAAGATAATCTTTACACCAAGAAATAGGCGAATACATACGGCTTACAACATCAGTACATTTTGGCTGATTTTCAACCATAAGGCGACCGGTATCGGTGTTAATAATATCTTCATAGTGAGTAAAACGTGTATTGTCGCGAGCTTTTGTTTCTAAAATGGCTTTTTGTACGTTTCTGCCGTAACCGGATTCATTACCCATTGACCAAGCAATAATTGACGTATTATTTTTAAAGTTTTCAACCATTAATCGAACACGCTCTGTGACCTGGTGTTCCCACATTTCACCGTCTGAAATGTGGTCGTGAATTATCTCACGAACGTTTCTTCTTTCGGGTGCGTATGATACATTACCTAATCCATGAGTTTCATAATCAGCTTCACAAAGCACATAGAAACCATATTTATCGCAAAGTTCATAAAATCTTGGGTCGTTGGGATAATGAGAGGTGCGAATGGCGTTAATGTTGTGGCGTTTCATTAACTTTAAATCTTTTTTCATATCATCAACACTGCAAACATAGCCGTTTTTAGCATTGAAATCATGACGGTTAACGCCTTTAAGCTTTATTGGTCTGCCATTGAATTTAAATACACCGTTTTCGATTCTTTGAGTTCTTATACCTACAGGAACAGTGATAAACTCATCACCGCTTTCGATGATAAGGGTATATAAATCAGGATACTCTGCACTCCACATCCTTGGGTCTTTAACCTTAATTTCGGCATTTCCGTTTGAGTCAAAGACGGTTGTTTCAATTTTTTCGCCGAATGAATTAAAAAGGGTAACTATCGAATCCTCGGCAATTGATGTTTCAATGTATGTCTTAATCGTAGCTTCACGGTAATCTACGCTAACCTCGGTTTTAACTTCAATATCTCCAATATGACCTTTAGGGCGGACTAAAAGGTAAACATCGCGGAAAATTCCCGACATTCTCCATTTATCCTGACACTCTAAATATGTACCGTCGCACCATTTGGGCACAATTACGGTCATTCTGTTTCTGCCAACGTGTAAAAAGCTGGTAATATCATACTCTGCCAATTGATGTGAAATTTGACTGTAACCTACAAATTGACCGTTAATGTAAAGGTACATAGAGGAGTCTACACCTTCAAAAACAACGTATTTTTCTAATGAATCTATATCGTCGTGAATTGTAATATCAATAGCATAAACACCGGCAGGGGTGTTTTTAGGAACAAAAGGAAGGTCTGCAGGGAAAGGGTAACGGGTGTTTAAATACTGAGGTTTATCATAACCTTGTAACTGCCAGTTAGAAGGTACTGGTATACGGTTCCAAGTGGAAATATCAGTATTACTCTCTGTAATCGAATCAGGAATTTCCTCATAAGACTCAAAATAAGAAAACGCCCATTTATTACCCGACAACAGCTTAAAGCGACTGCTTTCTTCACGGATATTAAGTTTTGCTTCTTCTGGTGTGCCGTAAGGGATGTAATAAGCACGCGGTTTAGTAGTGCCTAAACGGGTAACATTAACGTTATTATGATATCGTTCCTTAATCATAATGTACCTCCCAAATAAACAACGTCAGTTGTTTTATTGTCTTTTTTATAAACTCTTGGCATACGAATGGAAACATTACACATTATTTCATATGAAATTGTGTCGCACATATTGGCGATATCATCAAAAGATATTGATAAACCTCCATCTTGACCGATAAGGGTAACTTCTGTACTAATATCAACATTTTTAATGTTGCTGACATCTACTGTCATTTGGTCCATACAAATTCTGCCGACAATGGGTGCAAATTGACCGTTTATAATAACTTTGCCTTTATTTGACATTACTCTCGGATACCCGTCAGCATAACCTATTGGTACGGTGGCAAGCATTGTTTTTTGGGTTGCTGTAAATGTGCGTCCGTAGGCAACCGAGTCACCTTTATCAATTACTTTTATCATTGATACGGCAGATTTTACAGACATTACAGGTTTTGGAACATAGCCGATATCAAGGCCTACGGCAGGGGGCAACCCGTAAAGTATTATTCCCGGTCTGATAAGATTGCCATAATCAGAACTTCTTAATGCTGATGCTGCTGAATTACAGCAATGAACAAACTCAAAATTAACACCGTTTTCTTTTAAAGATTCAACTGTTTTGTAAAATAATGAATACTGTTTTTCGGTGAATTTAATATCATCCTGATTGTTGCTGTCAGCCGAAGAAAAATGAGTAAAAATGCCTTTGAATTTGAGCGATGGCAACGAAAGACACTCTCTAACTTCTGATAACCCCAAAAGACTTTCATTTCTGCAATTAAAACCGATTCGGCTCATACCTGTGTCGAGTTTTATGTGTGTTTTTATAACGAAATTGTTATTAGAAGCTGCATCTGACAGTTGTTTAGCATAATCAAGGCAATAAACAGCTTGTGTAATATTAAAAGCATACATTTGCTGAATATAAGTTATCGGTGTGAAGCCAAGCACAAGAATATCCTTTTTTATGCCGTATTTACGAAGTTTTATAGCTTCGTTTATGTTTGAAACCGCAAAGAAATCAGCGCCGTTATCTTCGTATAATTTAGCTAATACATTGGCACCGTGACCATAAGCATCTGCTTTTACTACAGGCATTATTTTACGACCGGCGGAAAGCTTTTTTATCTCATTCCAATTGTAAAGTGCATTATCAAGGTTAATTTCAGCCCATGCACGTTTTAAAAAATCCATTTTATACACCATCCTTAAGGTAGTGACAAACAAAATTTATATATATTTATTTTATTATACTACATTACGACAAAATATTCTACATCTTTTTTATATAATATTATTAATTCAACTTCAAGATAAAAAAGAGAAACGGCTGACTCAAATTGAGTCAGCCGTGAAGAAAAGGGAAGATTAGCAGCAGCTGTTGTTGCATCCACAACCGCAACCGTCATTGTTGCCACCACAGCAGAACAATACGATTATGAGAAGGATGATAATCCAGCAGCAGTTACCTGAGCCGAAACCGTTACACATGTGTTTTCCTCCTTTCGTGTCTTCTAAGCCATATTATGCGAAAATTAAAATTTGTGTGATTATTAATAATTTGTAAATTTCATAATTTGACTTTGACTTTCTTTGACTTATGTGCTATAATTTATTTAACAAAGCAAAAGGAGGTCTCTTTTATGAGATTAAGTGATATTATTGCAGCGGAAATTAACCGTTTGTTAGACGAATCGGTTGATAATACTGCCGAAATTCAGAGAAATGATTTTGCATCACGTTTAGGATGTGTACCAAGTCAAATCAACTATGTCCTTTCATCTCGTTTTATTCCTGAACATGGATATATGGTTGAAAGCCGTCGCGGTGGCGGTGGTTATATTAGGATTACACGTGTTTCGTTAGACGGTGCATCAGCATTAATGCATCTTGTTAATGCTATTGGCAGAGAAATTGATGACGCTACTGTAAGAATTATTTTAGAAAACTGTTGCAACGGTGGTTTGTTTAGTGAAAGTACTGCAAAATTGATGTATTCGGCAGTTTCAACACCGGTTATGCGTGAAATACCAGTGCCTTTTAGAGATACAGTCCGTGCTGCAGTTTTAAAACAGATGTTATTATCACAAATTTAAGGGGTGTGTTAAAGTGTTGTGTCAAAATTGCGGTAAATCAGAGGCAACAACCCATTATCATTCCGTGATAAACGGTGTTGTTAAAGATAAATATTTATGCAATCAATGTGCAGTTAAACAAAAGCAGATAAATTTAAATGAAAATGATATTTTCAAAGTGTTCACATCATTTTTTAATGATGGTGTATTACCTAATTATCTAGATATTAAATGTGAATGTTGCGGTACGTCTTATAAGGATATTCAGCGTACTGGAAAAGTAGGATGTGGTAATTGCTACAATGTTTTTAAAGAACAGTTGAATGCTACATTACAACGAATTCACGGTCGTGCTACTCATATTGGCAAACGACCCGGATTGTTAAAGGAAGGCGTTCTTAAAGACGGTGAACAGCACACTAATATTGATGAAAAACAAGTTAAAATAGATAATTTGAAAGAACAGTTGAAGAAGGCTATTGAAACCGAAAATTACGAAAAAGCAGCAGAAATTCGTGACCTTATAAGAAAAGAGGAGGCGTAAATTATGCTTTGGTATGAAAAGAAAAATACAACTTCGGTTTTAAGCACAAGAATTCGTCTTGCCCGTAATGTTGAGGGTATGCCGTTTCCATCGAGTCTAAGTGGAAACAAGAGAAAAGAAACAAATAGAAAGATTAGTGAAATAATTAAAAATTGCGATTTTGGGTCTATTAAACTCCGTGAAATTGAAATGGAAACCTTAGGTGACATTGAAAGCTATGCAATGGTTGAACGTCATTGCATTAGCCCTAAATTTGCCGAAAATAAAGATGGAATTTTATTTTTATCCGATGATGAATCTGTCAGTATTATGATAGGTGAAGAAGACCATTTGAGAATTCAGGTTTTGCGGTCGGGCGAGTGCCTTTTAGATGCTTATGAATTGTGCGACAAAATTGAAAGTGAAATCGGCAAACATATAAAGTTCAGTTTTGATGAAGAGCTGGGTTATCTGACCGAGTGTCCTACCAATTTAGGTACAGGTATGAGAGCGTCTCTTATGCTTCATTTACCAATACTTGAAAGCAACGGTGAGCTTGGTTCAATTGCCGATGCTGTGGGTAAAATCGGACTTACTTTCCGCGGATTTTATGGAGAGGGCAGTGACTCAAAATCAAGTATTTATCAGCTTTCTAATCAGGTTACTTTGGGAGTTTCAGAAAGGTCTACAATTGATAATTTAATTAATCTTGCAAATCAAATTATCGCTAAGGAAAACAATGCTTTACAGTGTTTTGATAGTGAAGATTTGACGGATTTGGTATGCCGTTCCTTTGGAGTTTTAAAGTATGCACGTCAAATGCCTACTGAAGAAATGATGAAACATATAACTCGACTTATGCTTGGTGAAAAGGCAGGGATTATTAATTTACCGAATGATGTAAACCTTATGTGCGTATTTATAAATACCCAACCTGCTATGATTAAACGTATAGAAGGGGAAATTTCTCCGACTGAACGCGATAAATACAGGGCAAACTTTTTAAGAGAAACATTTAAGAATATAGATATTTAGAATAACTGTATTTCAGTTGAAAGGGTGATATTATGAAATATAATTTTGGAGGTTTCACTTCTAAAGCAAATATGGCGTTAAATAATGCGATAGAATATGCAGAAAATTTAGGGCACACTTATGTCGGCAGTGAACATTTACTTTTGGGACTTTTGTCGGTTGAAGACTCTGTTGCTTCAGAACTTCTGTTTGAAAATGGAGTTGAAAAAGACAGTATAATTGAACTTGTAAAAAGCAGTATAGGAAGTGGTACACCAACTACTCTGACACCTGAGCATCTAACTCCACGAGCAAAACGTGTTATTGAGGTTGCTGTGTCAGGAAGCCGAGAAACCGGTAATTCCTTTGTCGGTACAGAGCATTTGCTTATTGGAATTTTAGGCGAGGGAGATAATTACGCTATTAAGTTTTTAAACAAATTGAATGTTGACATTGCAATTTTAACCGAGCAAGCACTTGAGGCTGCCGGGGTTGAGATTAATAACTCATCTGCTAAAGATGAAAAATCAAATGTTAGTCAGAATAAAGGTAGCAGTGTCAAACAAGGCGGTAAAGGTAAATCTAAAACACCGACATTAGATAAATTTGGTCGCGATTTAACTGAGTATGCAAAAGAGGGTAAAATTGACCCTTGTATTGGCAGAGGTAAAGAAATAGAGCGTGTTATTCAAATTCTTTGCCGAAGAACTAAAAATAATCCGTGTCTTATAGGTGAACCGGGTGTCGGTAAAACTGCCGTTGCAGAAGGTTTGGCTTTAAAAATTGCAGAGGGTAATGCACCCGAACTTCTTAAAAATAAACGTGTTGTTGCACTTGATTTAACTGGAATGGTTGCAGGTACAAAATACCGCGGTGATTTTGAAGAACGAATTAAAAATGCAATTGATGAGGTTATTTCGTCTGATGATGTAATTTTATTTATTGATGAAATTCATACAATTGTCGGTGCGGGAGCTTCGGCTGACGGTTCAATAGATGCGGCAAATATTCTCAAACCGTCACTTGCTCGCGGTGAGTTGCAGGTTATAGGTGCAACGACATTGGATGAATACCGCAAAAACATTGAAAAAGATTCAGCCTTGGAGCGACGTTTTCAGCCGGTTTTAGTTGGTGAACCTTCCGAAGAGGACGCAGAATTAATATTAAAAGGTTTAAGAGATAAGTATGAGTCACATCATAAGGTTAAGATTACTGATGAGGCTATAGTGGCTGCCGTTAAATTATCTGCACGTTATATTGCGGATAGATTCCTGCCTGACAAGGCGATTGACCTAATTGATGAGGCGGCATCCAGAGTAAGACTTAACGCAACAACAGCACCTGATGATATTAAGCAACTTGAGGCAGAAATCAAGAAAACTGCAGAGGAAAAAGAAACTGCAATTGAAAATCAGGAGTTTGAAAAGGCTGCAGGTTTTCGCGATAAAGAACGCGAATTGACCGAAAAATTAAAGCAAAGTAAGTCTGAATGGAATAAATCTTCGGGTGAATTTACCGAAAAGGTGACGGCTGAAGATATTGCCGAACTTATTTCACAAAACACTGGTATACCGGTTAGTCAGTTGACTGAGGAAGAAAGTCAGCGACTTTTGAAGCTTGAAAGTGTTTTGCATAACCGAATTGTCGGTCAGAGTGAGGCAGTAACTTCTGTTTCAAAGGCAATCAGACGCGGTAGAGTTGGCTTGAAAGACCCAAAACGTCCTATTGGTTCATTTATTTTCTTAGGACCTACCGGAGTAGGTAAAACCGAACTTTGCAAAGCATTAGCCGAGGCTATGTTCGGCAGTGAAAATGCCATCGTAAGACTTGATATGTCAGAATATATGGAAAAGCACACGGTATCGCGTCTAATCGGCTCGCCACCGGGGTATATCGGCTTTGATGAGGGCGGTCAGTTAACCGAAAAAATACGCCGTACTCCTTATTCAGTTGTACTTTTTGATGAAATTGAAAAAGCACATCCTGATGTATTTAATATTTTGCTTCAAATTTTGGAGGATGGCAGATTGACCGACTCTAAAGGTAGAACGGTCAGCTTTAAGAATACCGTAATTATAATGACGTCGAATTTAGGAGCCAAATTCTTGACTGAAAAGAAAACTGCTTTGGGCTTCGGTGAGGCAGTTGACAGTGGTGAAAACGTTGCTAAGGAAAGGATTATGACCGAACTCAAATCGGCTTTCAGACCTGAATTTTTAAACCGTGTTGATGATATTATAATCTTTAATAAGCTGACCAAAGACGAGATTTGCGAGATTGCCGAGAAAATGCTTTCACAGTTAAACAATCGTTTAAATGAACTTAGTATTTCGGTTGATTTTGAAAAATCGGCTGTTGAGGCTATTGCCGACGCAGGCTTTGACCCCGT
>JAZOQN010000008.1:0-3040 GCA_045656125.1 Acutalibacteraceae bacterium | reverse complement strand
ATTTATTCTGTCGGTGTTATGCTTTATGAAATGTTGACAGGACAGTTGCCCTTTGAGGCCGACAGTGCTGTTTCTGTTGCTATTATGCAGTTGCAACAGGACCCGGTTTTACCACGTGATATAAACGAAAATATTCCTGTTGGATTAGAACAGATTACAATTCATGCAATGCAAAAGGATGTTGCAAAACGCTACCGTTCTGCAGCTGAGATGCTTCGTGATTTGGAAGAGTTCCGCAGAAGTCCTGATATGGTGTTTGAGTATACTTATTTTGTTGATAATGAACCTACTCGTTTTGTTGACGCTGTTAATGATGCAGATTTGTTTAATGGTTCTTCTAATTCCGAACAGTCTCGAAGCTTGAGTGATGATGAAGAATACGATTACGACGATGAAGAAAAATCTCCGGTTATTCCTATCCTTGCAGGCGTTGCGGTTGCATTCATTATCGCTGCAATTGTTGTTGGTGTTATAATTTTTAAAACTTGGAATAAAGATACATCTGAGACAGTTACAGTTCCTAACTTTATTGGTATGACTGTTGAAGATGTTGAGTTTCAGTATGCTGATGATTTTATTTTTGAGTTAGATTATTTAGAAAGTTCGGAAGTTCCCGCAGGCACTGTTATTGACCAGAGCATAAAGGAAAAAAGAACAATAAAGAAAACGCAGAAAATTAAACTCATTATCAGTCGCGGTAGTGAATTAATTGAAATCCCGCGTATTTATAACTTGAGTGAGAATGAGGCTAAGATTCAGTTAAAGAAGGTTGGCTTTAACTATAATTTCATCAAAAAACATGACGCTTCAGTTGCTGTTGACCATGTTATTTCTACGAATCCGGCTGAGGGCGGTAAAGCTTATTACGGAGCCACTATTGATGTTTACATCAGTATGGGTCCCGAAGTTAAGTATGTTAATAATATTGATTGCAGTGGCTATTCTCTTGAAGATGCAAAGCAGAAGCTTGAAGCAGCAGGTCTTACTGTTGGTGAAGTTAAATATGAAGACGGCGGCAAGGTTAAGGATATTGTTTTAAGTCAGGACCCTGACCCGAAGGCTAATCCTAATGTTCCGAAAGGAACTGCTGTTAATCTTACCGTAAGTACCGGTAAAACAAGTTATTCGTATGTCGTTAAGGTTGATGATATACCGAAGAACTTTAAAGAGAACTATTCGGTAACATTAGAAGCTCAAATTGGCGGTATAATTAAGGATAAAATTGATGTTAAGATTAAGGATTATGACGGCGGTTGGAGTGTAACTGTTTCAGGTATTACTGATAAGACTGCAACGCTTTATATTAACATTGTTTTCCAGGATGGTACTGTTGATAAAGCATTGACCTATACCATTAATTTTGAAACAAATAAAGACTCTGTTAAGGTTGACGAGGATGCTCTCAGTAAGTATTTAAAGCCTGAAACAGATTCTTCAAATTCCTCTTCTTCTGATAACCCGACTTCTTCAAACACATCGTCAGGTGAAAATGTATGAGTTTGAGTGATGTTAGACTCGAAGGAATAATTGTAAAATCTATTGCCGGCTTCTGCTATGTGGAGGCCGGCGATAAGGTATATGAATGTAAACCAAGAGGGTCATTTCGTAAAAGTGGAATTTCACCGTCAGCTGGTGATAGGGTAGAAATAACTTTAAACGGTGAAAAAGGTGTAATTGAAAGTGTTTTTGAACGTAAGAATTTCCTTGTTCGCCCGCCAATTAGCAACTTAGACAAACTTTTCATTGTTTCTTCAGCTGTGGTGCCTGCCGCCAATCCATTGCTCATAGACCGTATGACTGCAATTTGCGAGCATATTGATGTTGAACCTGTTTTGGTTTTTAACAAAGCCGATTTAGGCGATTTTGGCGGACTTCAAGATGTTTATAAAGAAATTGGATACAAGGTGTTCGTGGTTTCCGCTGAAACGGGTGAAGGTGTAGATGAGATTAAGGATGAACTTAAATCGTCAATATCGGCTTTTTGCGGTAACTCGGGGGTCGGTAAATCAAGCCTTTTGAATAGACTGTTAGATGGAGTTTCTCTGACAACAGGTGTTGTAAGTGATAAATTAGGTCGTGGAAAACATACAACAAGAACTGTTGAACTATTTAAAGTTGCTGGTGGTTATGTTGCTGATACTCCGGGATTTTCAACGTTAGAGTTGGTTGATTTTAACCTTAACGATAAAGACGAATTAAAGTTTTGCTTTCCTGAATTTTCAGCGTTTTTCGGGAAATGCAGATTTTCGTCCTGCACTCATGTAAATGAGCCCGGTTGTGCGGTTTTAGATGCAGTACAAAGCGGTGAAGTTGCACGTTCAAGAATAGAAAGCTATGCATCGATGTATGAGGATTTAAAGAAAATCAAACCTTGGGAGATAAATAAAAAGTGAAAAATCGTTGTGTAATTATTGCAGGTGGGGACTGTGATACTGAAAAATTCACCGAAATATTGGAGACGGATTATCTTATTGCTGCCGATAGCGGTTTAAAATATACAGAGTCTGCCGGTATTGTCCCTGATTTAATTGTTGGTGATTTTGACTCGTATAAAGGTGCAATTCCTACTGATGTTGAAGTTTTGAAGTTGCCAACCAGAAAGAACGATACCGACCTTTTATATGCTTTACGTTGTGGCGTTGAGCGTGGATATAATGATTTTTTGATTTTTGGCGGATACGGCTCACGTCCTGACCAAAATTTAGCTATGTTGCAGTCTTTGGTTTGGCTTTGTGAAAATTGCGATACCGCGTGTGTCAGAGCAGTTTGTTGTGGATTTGAAGTGTATGCAATTAAGAATAAGTCAATTAATTTACAACTTGACCGTAATAAATATTTGTCGGTTTTCAGTATATCTAATGATGCAAAATGTGTTGATATAGTGGGTGCTGACTATCCCTTATCCAATGCAACTGTAACTCCGTCATTCCCGATTGGCGTAAGCAACGAGTCGGAAGGTAAAGTTACAGTTTCCGTTAAGGATGGAACTCTTATAATAATGACAGTAGTAAAAAATATTTAAATGATTCACCGTCTTTCA
>JAZOQN010000007.1:0-16280 GCA_045656125.1 Acutalibacteraceae bacterium | reverse complement strand
CAGACCAACTTTGTCTTCCTAAGCCCGCTTGGCCTCCGACTTGATTTAAGCAAACATTTGTGAAGATGGTGTTCTTCTTGGTGCTCTCAAGAGCATTGAAGTTAGAATGCTCGTTAGTACCGGGAGCAACACCGAAGAAACCGTTTTCGGGGTTGATAGCATAAAGTCTGCCATCAGGTCCTATGCGCATCCAAGAAATGTCGTCGCCGACGGTCCAAATCTTGTAACCTTTTTTGCGGAGATACTCGGGCGGGATAAGCATAGCCAAGTTGGTCTTACCGCAAGCAGACGGGAATGCTGCTGCGATGTACTTAACTTCACCCTTCGGGTTCTCAAGACCCAAGATGAGCATATGCTCAGCCATCCAGCCTTCTTTCCAACCTTGGTAAGAAGCGATACGGAGTGCAAAGCACTTTTTGCCCAAAAGAACGTTACCGCCGTAACCGGAGTTAACCGAAATAATGGTGTTATCCTCGGGGAACTGGCAGATGTATCTCTTTTCGGGGTCAATGTCGCAACGTGAATGTAAGCAACGTACCCAGTCATCACTGTCGCCCAAAACTTCCATAACCTTGGGGCTAACTCGGGTCATAATAAGCATATTCAGTACAACGTATACCGAATCGGTTACTTCGATACCGATTTTAGCCAAAGGTGAGCCAATCGGTCCCATAGAATAGGGGATGATATACATTGTTTTGCCCTTGTAAGAGCCACGGGCAATGTCATAAAGCTTTTTGTACATTTCATCGGGGTCGCACCAGTTGTTGGTCGGACCTGCATTTTCTTTTAATTTAGAGCAGATAAAGGTTCTGTCCTCAACACGTGCAACGTCGTTCTGCTTGGTTCTGTGAAGATAGCAATCGGGTAAAAGCTCCTGATTGAGCTTAATAAGTTCGCCCAACTCAACTGCCAACTCGCGAAGCTCGGCAGTCTGTTTTTCGGAACCGTCAATCCATACTACCTCGTCAGGAGTGAGAAGAGCTTTCATTTCTTCAAGCCACTTCAAAACTGTAGGGTTCTTTGTCATGATAATTCTCCGTTCTGTACTGTATGTTCATTTTTTGTGTAAACTTGCCACAATACCAAACAAGTTTATCCGCACAGTGTTAACTGTGTGTAGAGATTGGAGTTTGAGCCTTGAAATTTATAAAAAGCCAACTCCCTACATTTAACATTATATATAAAAATGTCAACCGCGTCAAGCATAAAAACCTCAAAATTTGTGCTTTAGTTAAAGTTTTAACAGAATATACATATTTTATGTCTTATACTAATATTTAAGTGTTAAAATTGCCATTGTCCCACCTTGAATTTTTCTATTCTTTGTGTTATCATAGATTGGATATTATGGTTGGAGGCTCAATCAAGTAATGGATAAAAAAAGAGTCTTTTTAAACGGAATGAAAATGGGCATACCTATTGGTTTAGGCTATTTTGCAGTTTCGTTTTCTTTAGGTATTTCGGCAAAAAATGCAGGGCTTAACGTGTTGCAGGCGGCGTTAGCAAGTTTGATGTTAAACGCTTCGGCAGGTGAGTATGCACTGTTTACCCTTATTGCTGCAGGTGCTTCCTTTTTTGAGGTTGCATTAATGGAATTGGTTGCAAATGCACGGTACCTTTTGATGTCCTGTGCATTAAGTCAAAAGTTGTCGAGCGAGGCAAGGTTGCCTCAACGGTTGATTATTGGTGTTGCGGTAACTGATGAGATGTTTGGTGCCTCAATTTCGCGTCCTGAAAAGGTTTCACCGGTGTATTATTTCGGTATGATGTCGGTGGCGGTGCCTTGTTGGTCAATCGGTACGGCGTTAGGCGTTGCCGTAGGCAGTATTTTACCGACAATGGTTGTTGGCGCTTTGGGTGTCAGCCTTTATGGAATGTTTTTAGCCTGCATTATTCCGGAAGGCAGGCGTAATAAAATAGTTTTGAGAGTTATTGCCATTTCATTTATTTTGAGTTTTTCGGCGTCAATTATACCGATTATTAAAGAAATTCCGGAGGGTACAAGAATCATTGTGCTTACCGTTATTATTTCAACTGTTGCGGCGTTGCTGTTCCCCATAAAAGACGAAAGTGAGGAACTCTCAAATGCCTAAAACTATTATTTATATTTTAGTGGCGTTTATAGTTACATACGCTATCCGTGTGTTGCCGTTAACTCTTTTAAGAAAACCGATAAAAAGTAGGTTTATCCGCTCGTTTTTATATTATGTACCGTATGTTACGCTGGCGGTTATGACTTTCCCGGCGGTTATATGGGCAACGGGTAGCGTTTGGTCGGGTGTTGCGGCATTTGTTGTCGGTCTTGTTACGGCATATATCAGTGGAAATCTATTTCTGGTTGCAATTTCTTCGTCAGTTATTGTTTTGATAGTCGAATTATTGTTAAAGTATGTTATTTGATTTATTTTAAGTAAGGGGGGTCGAAGTATGAGCCGAATTTTTCCGATTGCTTCTTCAAGTTCGGGCAATTGTACCTATATAGGTGAAAAAGCCGACGGAATATTGGTTGACGCAGGCGTTAGTTGTAAGTGCATTACCGATGGGTTGGCTCAGATTGCGGTTGACCCTAAAACACTTCGCGGTGTTTTTATAACCCACGAGCATATTGACCACATTTCAGGACTTCGCGTTTTCACAAAAAAATACAACGTTCCGGTGTTCGCGTCAGAGGTTACGGCTTGTGCTTTGCTTTCAAGCGTTCCGGAAATTGAGGATAATTTGCATATAATTGATGCACCTGTTTTGGCGGGAGATTTATCGGTCGAGCGTTTTTCAACGAGTCACGACTGTGAAGGCTCAAGCGGTTATGTTATAAATATGCCTGACGGCAAAAAGTGTGCCGTTTGTACTGATTTAGGATTTGTTTCGGCAGAGGTGCACTCGGCTTTGACGGGATGTAAGGCTGTACTTTTTGAGTCTAACCATGACGTTGCAATGCTGCAAAAAGGCTCATATCCGCCGCACCTTAAAAACAGAATTTTAAGTGATAAAGGACACCTTTCAAATATATCTTGCTCGGCAGAACTGTCAAAATTGGTGGATAGTGGGTTAACCCGCATTGTTTTAGGCCATTTAAGTCGTGAAAATAACCGACCGGAAATTGCTCGCAGTGCTGCCACTTCTGCGTTGATGGACAAGGGAATGGTTGAGGATTCGGACTATACATTATATATAGCACCGCCGAAAAACGGCAAAGTTATTATATTTTAGGAGCTTGAAATGCTTAAAATTACGTTAATTACGGTCGGCAAACTTAAAGAGCAATATTTAAGGGATGCGGTCAGTGAATACGAAAAACGGTTGACCACACTGTGCAACTTAAAATGTGTTGAAGTCGATGCCGTGAAGTTGCCGGATAATCCAAATGATTCGCAAATATCTTCGGCGTTGGATAGTGAGGCGGTAAAAATTCTTGCCGCTGTACCTAACGGTTCGTATGTGATACCGATGTGTATTGAGGGCAAGCAACTTTCAAGCGAGGAGTTGTCCGAAAGGATTAACAGTTTAGGCGTTTCGGGGCAGGGAAGTATCTGCTTTATTATCGGCGGTTCGTACGGACTTTCAGAAAGAGTAAAATCAAAAGCCGATTTCAAACTTTCAATGTCAAAAATGACATTTCCGCATAAGCTAGCGCGCGTTATGTTGTTGGAGCAAATCTACCGTGCCTTTAAAATTTTGCAGGGCGGGACTTATCATAAATAACAATAAAAAAATACTTGACCTTTCGTGTAGGTTGTGCTATAATGCTATTACCTCTGCGAGGGTCTTTTTTTAATTGCAGACCCTTTTCGGACGGCGGATAACCGAATGTTGTTTACGCTTTCAAAACAGCTACAATATGTAGTGTTTTGCGGCATTCACACGTTGTCCGATTCGAGGGAGGCTCGCGTTCTCTGAAATAATGGGAACAAAATAATTTCCGTAAAACGGGAGGTGCCGTTATGAGAGTAAAAATCACATTAGCTTGTTCTGAGTGTAAACAACGTAATTATAACACAATGAAGAACAAGAAGAACGACCCGGATCGTCTTGAGATGAACAAGTACTGCAAGTTCTGCAAGAAGCACACCGTTCACAAAGAGACAAAGTAAGGAGGTACACGAGTGAAAACAACTAAAAAACTTTTCAGTGTACTCACTTTAGTCTTGGCAGTTGTAGCTTTGGTACTTTATTTCTTACCTTTCGGCCGCGTCATTCTTGCCGATAACAGTTCTGTTACCGGTGTTGGAGCCGAGTTTTGCTTCGGTTCCTTGGACGGTAAAAGCATTTTTACATCATCTAAACTTTTGTTTACTTTGATTTTGACTGCTTTCACTGTTCTTTTCGCAGCTCTTTCGCTGAAATATAAGGGTACAAGATGGGCAACCTTCGGCTTCTCGGCAGTTGCTGCTGTGTTTATGCTGGTTGTAGCTTGCTCAAGTGCCGCAATGTTTATCGATTACGGCGGTGTTGCTAATGCCGTCGGTGTGGCATATGTAAATATGATGCCGCTTATTATGTCGATTACATTGTTCCTTACTTGTGCTTCAAGTATCGCTTATTTGCTTATTGCTGATAAGTTGGAAGTTATCGAAGCAGGCGAAGGTAAGCTTACTATCCTTAAGAGGATTGTCAAGTTCTTAAAAGACTATAAGAGTGAGTTTAAGAAAATCGTATGGCCTAACTTCAGAACCGTTATGAAGAACACACTTATTGTATTCCTTATGTGTGCCGCTGTTGGTTTGTTCATTTGGGCTATTGATTTCGGTCTTGACGCATTACTGAAGCTCATCTATAAGTAATCTGACTGTGGAGGAATAAACTATGGCAGATTTAGGCGAAGCTAAGTGGTATGTGGTACACACATATTCCGGTTATGAAAATAAGGTTATGACCGACCTTGAAAAAATGGTCGAAAACCGTGGAATGCAAGACCTTATTCAGGATATTAAAATTCCTACCGAAATCGTTACTGAAATCGGTGCAGACGGTAAAGAAAAGCAGGTTGAGCGTAAAATATTCCCCGGCTATGTAATGATTAAAATGATTGTTACAGACGATTCGTGGTATGTCGTGCGTAACACACGCGGCTGCACGGGTTTTGTGGGTCCGGCTTCCAAACCGGTTCCGCTTACCGATAAAGAGGTTGAAAACTTAGGCGTAGAAAAGCGTAGCGTTGAGGTTAAATACTCTGTCGGTGACAGTGTCAATATTATTGACGGTCCGTTGACAGGCTTTACCGGTATCGTTGACGAGATTGATGTTAGTGCTAACAGCGTTCGCGTCACAATTTCAATGTTCGGCAGAGAAACACCTGTTGAACTTGAACTTAATCAGATTCAACTGATTGAAGATTAATTAAAGATTTAAATCAGCGGTTTGAATTAACCGCTTGACCGTGGGAGGAACACCAAATTTTTTGAGGGTGCTCCGAGGGCGTAAAAACGCCGCCACCACTATTTTTGGAGGTACACAAAATGGCACAGAAAATTACTGGCTATATTAAACTTCAGATTCCCGCCGGCAAAGCAACTCCGGCACCGCCTGTTGGACCGGCTCTCGGTCAGCATGGTGTAAACATCATGGCTTTCACAAAGGAATTCAACGAGCGTACTAAGAATGACGCAGGTCTTATCATTCCTGTTGTTATCACCGTTTACGCAGACCGTTCCTTTACATTCATCACAAAGACTCCTCCGGCAGCCGTTCTTATTAAGAAGGCTTGCGGAATCGACAAGGCTTCCGGCGTTCCTAATAAGGACAAGGTTGCTAAGATTACCAAGGAGCAGATTCAGAAGATTGCCGAACAGAAAATGCCCGACCTTAACGCAGCTACTCTCGAGACCGCTATGTCTATGATTGCCGGTACTGCACGTTCAATGGGCATCACTGTTGTAGATTGATGCTCCCCTGTGGGAGGAATAATCCGATTTAACCACTAATTTGGGAGGAAGAATTTTATGAAACACGGAAAGAAATATGTTGCAAGCGCTGGGCTTGTAGATACAACAAAGCAGTATGACATTGCTGAGGCAATGGATTTAACTGTAAAGACTAAAATTGCAAAATTTGATGAGACCGTTGAGGCTCACGTTCGTTTGGGCGTTGACTCTCGCCACGCTGACCAGCAGGTTCGTGGTGCAGTTGTTCTCCCGAACGGTACCGGTAAGACCGTTCGCACCTTGGTTTTCTGTAAAGAAGATAAAGCACAGGCAGCTTTGGATGCAGGTGCAGATTTCGTTGGTGCAGAGGACTTGGTTGCTAAAATCCAGAATGAAAACTGGATGGATTTCGACGTAGTTATCGCATCTCCGGATATGATGGGTCTTGTTGGTCGTCTCGGTAAGGTTTTAGGTCCTCGCGGACTTATGCCGAACCCCAAGGCAGGTACTGTTACTCCTGACGTTGCTAAGGCTGTTACCGAAGCAAAAGCAGGTAAGATTGAGTACCGTCTTGACAAGCAGAACATCATTCATTGCCCCATTGGTAAAGTTTCCTTCGGTGCTGAAAAGCTTCAGGAAAACTTTGAAACCTTGCTTTCAGCTATTGCAAAAGCAAAGCCGGCAGCAGCAAAGGGTCAGTATATTAAGTCTTGCGTAGTTGCTACTACTATGGGCCCCGGAATTAAAGTTAACGCTTCTAAATACGGTGCTTAATTTTAATTAAATGTAAATTTCCCGAGTATCTTTTTGATACTCGGGATTATTTTATCTGCAAAAAGTAAAACACCTGAGCACAACGCCCACACTTCATAAGGCAGTATTTCCTTAAAAAGTGAAATTTTTGCGAAATAATTTGTTAAAAACCCTCGATACGCGTCAGCGCTATCGAGGGTTTTCGTCGCTTCTTTCACTAAAAATTTTCTTTTTAAGGTGCTTCGCAGTTTCGTAAAACGTTAAAATTTCCTGTGTTGAAGCCACAAAACGCAGAAAGGCTATCGCCTTTCGAGGCTTTTGGCAACAATACAGGGGATTTTGTTTGAGAAACAAAAACTGCCTTATTAAGCGTGGGCGAAAACCTTCCCTGTTAGCTTTCGCTCTTAATTAAGCTTCAACCTTAACTACTTCACGGTCGTTATAGAATCCGCAAGCAGGGCAAACTCTGTGAGGTCTCTTATACTCGCCGCAGTGACTACACTTTACAAGTGTCGGAGCACTCATCTTCCAGACGTTAGAACGTCTTTTATTCTTTCTTGCCTTAGATGTTTTTCTCTTCGGTACTGCCATTTTCAGCGCCTCCTTAAATACTCATTCGTTATCTAACAATTTGGATAATGCCGCAAGCCTCGGGTCACCTGTCTTGGTAGCACAGCCACACGGACCGTCATTCAGGTTTTTCCCGCAACTTTGACACAATCCCTTACAATCCTCTTTGCATAAATGCTTATAAGGAAGATTTACAACAACCTCGGTAAAGACAAGCTCGTCCAAATCCAACTTATAATCCTGCAAGAGAATCATCTCGTCATCCTCATCATTTTCGAGTTCGGCGACGAGTACACGCTCTATCGGTACCAAATAGTGTTTTACTGCTGTGTTGCCACAACGGTCGCACGGTGCGGTATATTCACAGTCACACTGAACCGATAGTGTTACAATGCCGGCTCGACTGAATACGCTTCCACTTACATGGACAGGTGATTTTAAAGGGTATTGCCCAAAAAATTCAACCTCACTCAAGTCAAACCTGCAATCGAGCGGACGGCTCTGTCCGTCATTTACAAAAAGTGACCTTAAATCAAGAACCATTCCACTCACCTCAAATTGTCACACAGATTATTATATCTATACTACTACGCTTTGTCAAGTCTTAATTTCGCGTTATTAGGAAAATTTACACTTTTTAACCAAAGTGACAAAACACCGCACAATTTTCATTGTGCGGTGTACAAATAGAACAAAATTAAAGTTCCTCAGCAAACTTGAAAATTGATTCAGGCAACTCTGCCTTATCAGCCGAAATGGTGATAATAAACTCGGTATTAGCGTCTTTAGAAAGTTCGTTAAGTTTCTCTAAAAATGCTGCAAGCTCATCATAATTACGGTTTGCAATGCGAAGAATTGCATCGATACCAATATGAGTAATGTCATAGTTAGATGCACACATACCTGCGATAAAGCCGAAGAACTGCTCATAACCTGAAATACCGTAATGGTCAGCATCAACCAAGCGTACGCGATGGGTAATATTTAAAGTAAGGGTGGAACTCTTTTCGATGCAAGCAACGCTACCGTTGGAAGCATCGGCTGCCGCTGTAACAGCGTCGATAAGCTTTTTGGTCTTGCCACTGCCTTTTTTACCGATAATAAGTTTTAACATAAAAACAACTCCTTTATATTTCACCGCAAAAGCGGTTATTTCCTTGAAAATTATTTAATACGTGCTTCAAGGTCAGCTCTCAAATCCTCGTAACCGGGTTTACCGAGCATTGCAAACATATTTTTCTTATAACTCTCAACACCGGGCTGATTGAAAGGATTAACACCGAGCATATAACCTGAGATAGCACAAGCCTTCTCGAAGAAGTAGATTAATCGGCCAAGATTTTCTTCATCTGCCTTTTCTACCTCAATTACAAGGTTAGGCACACCGCCGTCGGTATGTGCAAGTACAGTGCCTTCGAAAGCCTTTTGATTAACAAACGACATCGGCTTGCCTGCTAAGAAATTAAGTCCGTCACCGTTAACGGCGTCTTCCTTAATTATTGTGTCAGAACCACAGTCACCGATAGTAACTACTGTTTCGAACATCAAACGGCGTCCGTCCTGAATATACTGACCCATTGAATGTAAATCTGTTGAGAAGGTGACTGATGCCGGGAACAATCCCTTACCGTCTTTACCTTCACTCTCACCGTAAAGCTGTTTAAACCATTCAGCCATCATGGTGAATCTCGGCTCATAAGAAACAAGCAACTCAACCTCTTTACCCTTACGGTAGAAGCAATTGCGAACGGCTGCATACTTGTAGCAATCGTTAGCCTCGATATCATCGGTTGCATACTCTTCACGGGCTTTTTGAGCACCTAACATAAGTGCATCAATATCAGCACCCGCAACAGCAATAGGAAGTAAACCTACTGCAGTAAGTACCGAGAAACGTCCGCCGACATCATCAGGAACTACAAAGCTTTCGTAGCCTTCCTCGTCAGCCAACTGCTTTAATGTACCGCGTGCCTTATCGGTTGTGCAGTAAATACGCTTTACTGCTTCCTCATGACCGTATCGGTTTTCAAGATACTCCCTGAAAATTCTAAAAGCAATAGCCGGTTCAGTAGTTGTACCGGATTTAGAAATAACGTTAACAGAAACACGCTTGCCCTCACAGATTTTCAACAAATCCTGAACAGCAGAACCGCTGATACTGTTACCTGCGAAATAAATATCAGGTGTGTTTTTAGGTAAATTGTTATACAAAGGTGACTTCAAAAATTCGATTGCGGCACGGGCACCCAAATATGAACCGCCAATACCGATAACAATGAAAACATCGGTATCACTTATTATTTTTTCGGCAGACTTTTTGATACGTGCGAACTCTTCCTTGTCATAGTCAACCGGAAGGTCAACCCAACCTAAGAAGTCATTTCCGAGACCGTTACGGTCCTCTAACATTTTATGGGCGGTAGATACGTGAGCTTTAATACCCGCATAATCATCTTCAGCCAAAAACTCTTTAGCGTAACCGTCCTTAAATTTAATAGACATTTTAAACAATCCTTTCAAGGAAACTTCAAGTTAAACGTTTTGGGCGTTACACTGCCCAAAACACTCTTTCTTTGTACTTATTATACAATACCCTGTTCACTTTTTCAACTGTATTTTAAAAAGTTTACACATAAAAAATGTTTTTTAATAATATTTTAAAAGAAAATCCGAAAGTAATCTTTCTTACTTCCTCTTTTGCGACAATTTTCACTGTACCGATTTCTCTACCATCTGAAAAAACACGCGTTACGCCAATTTGCTGACCTTCAGAAATCGGTGCTTTTAAAGTATTAGGTAATTCTGTTTGAGTGGTTAACGTTTTAGCGTTTTTCTTTTCTATGAGAAAACCTTTTTTCTCGGTACAAATGGCTGTTACCCGATTCAACGTTCCACCGCTTATTGGTATTTCGTGCAAGTCCTCAGGCGGAGCCGTAACTGTCACAAATGTATAGTTTGCAAACCCGTAATCAAGTAGTTTTCTTGCACCGTTAAATCGGTCGTTAGAGTTCCCTGCTCCCATCACAACCGCAACCAACTCTAATCCGTCACGTTCAGCAGTGGCACTCAAACAAGCACCCGCACCCGAGGTTGTGCCTGTTTTAAGACCAGTACATCCTTTATAAAACCTAACTAATTTATTGGTGTTAACCAATTCTGACTCGCCGTTACGCAGTGAATCCATCCAAACAGTAGAATAATTTTTAATAAGCTCGTGTTTTATGAGTTCGCGTGACATAACGGCAATATCGTGAGCACTGGTTACGTGACCGTCAGCATCAAGTCCTGTACTGTTTATAAATGTAGTGTCGGTTAACCCCAATTGACCTGCTCGCTCATTCATCATACTTACAAAACTTTCCTCACTGCCGGCTAACGCCTCGCCAAGCATTACAGTGGCATCGTTTGCACTGCCAATTACAGCAGCCTTAAGCAAATCATTAACCGACATTTGCTCGTTTGGCTCTAGCCAAATCTGCGAGCCTCCCATTGAGCAGGCATAAGGACTTGCCGTAAGCATTGTGTCAAGGCTTAACTGCCCCGAGTCAATTGCCTCCATTACAAGTAGCAACGCCATAACCTTTGTAATTGATGCCGGTGGTAATTGTAAATGGCTTTCCGACTCATATAAAATCTCACCGGTATTTACCTCCATCAAAATGCAGGACTTTGCAGGGATTTCCAGTTTTTCACCAACACCTGCAACTGTTTCGGTAGCATCAAACACAATAGGGTCTTTCAAATCAACCGAATTATACTCGGTTACGATATTACTGTTAACCTCGGTCGCAGGAACTTCGTCAGCTGAAGCATACGCCGGCAAGCACAAAAATAAGAAAACCAATCCCAATGAAACTAACTTCCGAAAAAACATAATCGGCACACCCTTTCAAAGAAAGAATATGCCGATAATTTGCTTTAAATTACTTTTTAGCTTTAGAATAACGGTCTTCCTCACTGAAAACACAACCGCAATATTTTTGCATATAAAGTTCAAGCTCGCGTGCTTTATCCTGACCTTCCTTAAAGTACGGTCTAAAATCGCGGTACAAAAACTGTACACCGTACTTTTCTGCCGCTTCTTCAGCAGTTTTAATCAATAAATCGTGATTTTGATAAGGACTGACAAAGAGTGTTGACGTAAATGCTTCGAACCCGTTTTCAGCAGCATATTTTGCAGTTTGTTCAAATCTTATTCTGTAACAAAAACCGCAACGGTTATCAAAATCGGGGTAAACACCCTCAATAAATTTACGCAAACCGTACTCATTTTCCAAAATAAGTTTAGCATTAATCATTTTAGCGTACTCAACCAAGGTGTTTTTACGCATTTTATATTCTTTCATTGGGTGGATGTTAGGATTATACCAATAAAGTGTCGGTTCAATCCCCTCTTGACGCAACGTTTCAATACACATTACAGAACAAGGAGCACAGCAGGTGTGCATAAGTAACTTCATTTTTATCACTCACTTTTTATTTCTAGAATAAGTATACCAAACACTAACTTACAAGTCAATCACAACTCATTCTTCTTTGCTTACTCAAAAAATCCGCCACCCTTTTGGGTGACGGATTTCTTTAATGGTTTAATAACTTCTACAGCGGCAAATTCTAACAACTGCCCAAATTCCCAACAGAACTGCCAAAATAACTGCAAGAATAATAAAAGCAGCAAGATTAGCAGTAATAACTGTTGCAATAGCCGAACCTACCAAAAGGCCTATAACAGCAAATAGCAAAGCAATCAAAACAGCAGGAATAAGCCAAAAGCAAGCATTGCAAGAACCGCAACTCCCATATTCGTTTCTCATTTAAGAAAACTTCCTTTAGTTTTAGAATTAGAGGAGTTTGTCCTCAATTCATAATATGCAGGATTGTGTTGTATTGTTAAACGAATTATTCGAGTTTACTTAAGCCTTTTCTGTAATTCTTCTATATCTTTCAAATGCTTTAAGTTTGCGAAAATTTTATCCTCACAAAAACTTAAACCTCGCTCCTCTAAAACTTTTTTCGCGGCCAAAGTTATAACCGGCAAAAGTTTTGAGGATGAAAAAACGTATGCATTCCAAGACCTTAATGAAAATTCGTCAGCCCAATCATTAAGGTCAGCAACCTCTGACAATGCCGTAAATCTACCATCATGCGTTGCCACAAAACTATCGGTATAGTTTTTCACAACCGACGGTTTCGGCACCGAATAAAACACATCAAAAAGGTCAATCTCATTTTTGTTAAGGTCTAATTTTTCACAAATTTTGATTGCTTCATCTTTAATCTCTTGTCTTAATCCTCCCGAAAGCATGGCGGCCTTTACGGTATTATATGCTTTATGAAGCGTCATTTCCCCATTATCTGACTTTAGGTTGTCCATATTCAAAACCAAAGCCTTTTTAGGTAAATCGCGGTTTTTAATCTGCTTTACAACATCAGAAATGGTCTTTTTAGAATCATTATGTATCGGCATACTGAAAGCCGGCACTCTTAAATCAGGGTCACCGCTTTCGTCATACAATTTATAAATATCGTCATCACAGTAATACAGAAAATCGCAAGGATGTTGGAGTTTACCTCCAAGTTTAAGTCCGCTGACAACATCATAAACCAAAACGTCGGTCGCCAACACCTTTTGATGCTGATAAATATAACGGGTTAACATCTGCTTGCCGAAAACAATTTCCTCAACCGTGGAAACGCCCGATTCCGACACAGTCAAATGTCTTGCAGTAACCTCTTTACCGTCAACCGTTTCGGTCAAATCATAAAGTCTGATTTTATAAAGGAATCGGTCAATATGATAGGTCAGTGAAAGGCCTGTAATATAACTGTCACGTCGCAAATAATCAAGCGAATCCGCATCAAACTGACCGTTTATCATTTCGGTAAGATAATATTTTTTTATAACTTTGCCATTTTCACAATGCACTTCATCAATGGTCGCACCCACAATCATCCGACCTAAATTATCAAAAAAAGTGTCTTTGTCAACCTTTTCAGGATAATTAACCTGCGACATAAAGAAGTTCTTAAATGACGGCGTGTTTATAATAATATAGCCTAAAATTTCATGCGGTTGAGCCTTTTGGAATATCTCAAACGTGCTTTTTAAAACCGCAAACTCCTCTGTATTACTATACATTCTTTCGGAAAGATGAGAGAAAAAGCAATGACCTACATCATGCAAAATGGCTGCCAATCTCATTTTGTTTATATCAGCACGTGACATTGGCATCTCACTGTCAACAGTGTGACTGTCGTTAATACTGTCCGCCATCTTGGTCACAAGCGACGTAACGCCTAAGGTATGCTCAAAACGTGAATGATGTGCCGACGGATATGTCAACACCGCCAATCCCAATTGATTTATACTACGCAAGCGTTGCAAAAGCGGAGAATCCAAAATCTGTAATTCCCATGGATAAAATTTAATAGTACCCCAAACCGGGTCATGAATAACCTTGATTTCACGGTAAGAGGCAGGCTTAAAGTCAATCAGCATTTTATTGACAAATACTTCCGCCCTTGTATTAAACTCCTCATAAACAGACCGCTCTTTTGAGCCTTTTAAGGCCATCATAGGACATTTAATCACTAACACCACCTCCTAAAATTCACTACACATTATTTTAGCATTTTTAACCACAAGTGTCAATGTTTGTGGTGGCAGTTACATAAATAAAATATGTAAAAATTTGTCGATTGCCCTTGACAAATAAATTATAGGTGTTATAATAACATCAAATTTAACAGAAAAGGGTGCTGGGAATTGACCCGGCTGAGATAGAACGTGTTTCGTTCTGACCGTTACACCTGATTCGGATAATGCCGACGTAGGAATTTTTTCTAAACGTGAAATTTTTGGCTCATCAGGTGAATTCCACTTGATGAGCTTTTAATTTTCCTTTTCTGTCAAATTTAATTTAGGTAGCGGTACCGTAAAACCGCAATAGGAAAGGAATAAAAATGGAAAACAAAAAAACATTCACAAAAAAACTATGCGTTACGGCAATTTTGATTGCGTTAGGCTCTGTATTAAGCCTGATTAAAATCTACAATATGCCACTCGGCGGGTCAGTAACCCTGCTTTCAATGTTACCGGTAGTTATGATACCGTTAATGTACGGCACAGGTTGGGGTCTTGTCGGTGCCTTTATGTATTCGGTAATCCAACTGATGTTCGGTATTTTTATAGATGGTTTATTGGGTTGGGGTCTGTCTTTAGGATATGTAATTGGTGCTATTGTTTTTGACTACATATTAGCCTTCACAGTTTTAGGATTTGCAGGTATTTTTAAAAAGCTTGGTGTTAAAGGTATTGTTTTTGGAATTGTACTCTCCATGGTTTTAAGGTTTTTATCCCACTTGGTTTCGGGCGGAATATTCTTCGCAAGTTGGACTGAGTGGAATAATGTTTGGCTTTACTCAATCTGCTACAACGGTGCATATATGTTGCCCGAAATGATTATTACCTCACTTTCTGCCGTATTGGTATTCAAAAACCCGCAAATCAAACGTTTATACAACTAATATTAAATTAAGCAAGAAAAACAACCCCGTTGTTCAAAAATGAACAACGGGGTTGTTGGTTTTATCAATTAAAAGAGTTTTAATCCCTGACCATCAACCTGATAGAGACGGATATAATCAACGTGATACTCAAGAGGGAACTCAAGACTACTTTCAGGCGGAGTACGCTCTGCCCAGCCTATATTAAAGCCACCGATGACCTCACAATACTGGTCATAATGGAAATCGTCAACTGTATCCTCACAGTATAACACACCATCACAGTACATTCTAATACCGTCCCAGCTCCAATAACAACCAATTGTATGATAATCGTCAAACAAAGTGCCTTCCGACTTCGGTAAAACATACTGTCTGTCAGCATCTGCAATTACGTGTTCGCCTTTTCCGTAAAGACCGTTACCGATTGAGGTATGTCCGTCTTCAAAAGAACTTCCCCAATAGTGGATATTCGCTCTTAAAGTATGTGCCATTCCAAGACTTTCAAAAATATCAACCTCAATGCCTCCACGACCTTTTCTGTCGGGATTGTTAAACCATAAAGAAGAGTAAACGCCCTTACCGTCAGGAATTCTTGCACGCATTTCAATGTAGCCAAAGTTAAACATCATAACGGAACCGCTATGGAAACCTGCCTGAGTTTTATAAAGGAGACCATCTGTACCGCCACCCTGACTTGTAGGATACTTAATAGTTGCATCTTCCATCTTGATTGCACGCATAATAAAGTCGCCGTTAGTTATAACACTTGTATCAACATCGGTTACCAAGAACGCCGTACCGTATCTTCTGTAAGGTTCGCCGTCATCGTTATATTTTGTAGAACTGTTAATACTGATGGGGTCAATAGTCCAACCGCTTGTTTCAATACTTACTGCCTCATAGTCAAACTCTTCCTGCCAGGCTAAAGTATAATATTCTTTGGAATCATAACCGGCAACTGTAGCTGAATAACTACCTGTTTTTGAATTTGCATCGGTAACAGCACCAGTTTCAAGCATCTTGCCAAACTCGGTCATAGCAACCTGAACAGTGTATGTACTACCACCTGCAATGTAAACCTTTTTGCCGGCTATTGCAATTTCCCAAGAGTCGTAATCGTAATCCGACTGAGGTTTAGCAGTACGGATAGTATTACCGATATGGATTTCATATTCCTTTTCAGAAGTATCCTTATCCTCTCTCAAAGGCAAAAGGAAACCGGTTTTATCCAAAATTTTCTCCTGAGCCTTGCGGTATTCTTCCTGAATGAGCCAAGAACGGCTGGATTTGTCACGAACAACAGTAAATTTTGAAACATCAACACCGTTAATTGTTATTGTTCCAAATTCACCGGGTGTAACATAAGTATGATTAATACCACCCTCAATGCCTTCCTTTTTGATAAAGTTATCAATAAAGTAAGTTACCGCATTTATAGTTGCTTCTTCGGTAATACCGTTAATTACAATCTTTTTACCCATAGAACAGATAATGTAATCCTGATACCTGCCCATACCGTTATCGTAAAGATAGTCAATAGCGGCCTGTGATTCCTCACGGTTGGTATTACCTACCAAAATTTCA
>JAZOQN010000006.1:0-5743 GCA_045656125.1 Acutalibacteraceae bacterium | reverse complement strand
GACACTGCCTCAAGAAGCAATCGTTTTACCTTTGAACTTGAGGACCGCGAGTACCGTGACCTTTGCAACGGCACAGTCAGTGTGCTGTACGCAAAGTTGAGCGAATTGGGCAAAGAGCGTAAGCGTTTGCCGCACGTTGCCGATAATTACAGTGATATTATTGCCACGGCTGAAAAAGAACTCAAAAGCCGTATATAACACACGGCAAACTACCGCATATATCGAAAGGATTTCTTATGAAAATTAATCGACTTTTACTGTTATCATTTTGTCTTATTTTATGTTTGACAACTGCATGCAGTTCTGTTTCTGCCGCAACGGTTGACTTAATGGATGGCATTTCACCCCAAAACACCGAAAGCAAGCCAATTGACAGTGAGTTTATTAACTCGCAGACTGAATTATATTTAAACCTTTACAGAGATTCATTCACTGCCTCGAACAATCAAAATCTTTTAATATCGCCATTTTCAGTTTCGGTTGCATTGAGTATGACCGCTAACGGTGCCGCAAGTGAAACATTAAAGCAAATGCAGAATTTCCTCGGCGGAATGGATTTAGACACTTTAAATGCTTACCAAAATACATTCTTAAAACGCCACAATAATGAATACCTTAAAAGTGCAAACTCGGTTTGGTTTAAGGAAAGCAACCATCTTACTGTCAATAAACCTTTTTTACAAACAAATGCCGACACTTACGGTGCGGGAGTTTTTAAATCCCCATTCGATAATTCTACGGTAAAAGACATTAACACTTGGGTTAAGAAAAGCACCGACGGGCAGATTGAAGAATTAATAGATGAAATCGACCCCTATACCGTAATGTTTCTGATTAACGCTGTGTCGTTTGAGGCAGAATGGGCTGAAAAATATCAAAACAAACCCTCAAACGCTACTTTCCACTCCGCTTCCGGTAAAAATGAAACCGCCCAAATGATGATTTCAGAAGAAAGCACTTATCTGTCAAACGACAACGCAACCGGATTTATCAAACGTTACAAAGGCGGAAAATACAGTTTCGCGGCACTTTTGCCCAACCAAAATATTTCTATTTCCGATTATATTAAAGGCCTTGATGCAAAAACTCTAACGGACACTTTAAATAATGCAAAAAATCAGAGCGTTAAAGTGTATATGCCAAAATTTTCATTTGACTGTGACACTGATATGACTGCCATTTTAAAAGCAAAAATGCCATTGGCTTTTGACCAAGTAAAAGCAGATTTCAGTGCTTTAGGTAAAAGTGACCGTGGAAATATCCACATTGGCGAAGTTGCACACAAAACAAGTATTACTGTTGATACCAACGGCACTAAAGCCGCTGCAGTCACCAAGGTTGAGATGACCGATAAAATGTGTATTATGCCTCAAACAGAGGTTATTTTAAACCGACCGTTTGTGTTTATGATTATCGACAATACCACAAAATTACCGATATTTATCGGAAACTTAATGAGCGTAAAATAAAGTATACTATACAAAACAACCCCGTCAGTTCGACGGGGTTGTTTTTATTCTAAATATCACTTGACTGTTAATTTATACGATGTTGTGTGGCGATAAACTTCACCTTTTTTGAGAATAGGTGACGGGAAATGAGCAAACGAAGTTGAATTCGGGAAACCTTGCGTTTCAATACAAACCGCACTGTGCGGTCGGTATTTCACTCCGTATTTACCAACGTTTTCGGCTATAAAATTTCCCGAATAAATCTGAACACCGGGTTGGTCGGTAGAACAAATCATTTCAATGCCTGATTTTTCACTGTAAAGGCGTGCGAACTCACGGAAACCTTTGCCGTCTAACACAAAATTGTGGTCAATGCCACCGCCTGCTATAATGTGCTTATCCTCTGTGGCGTTTATAACCGGACCTAAAGCCTTGCCACCTCTAAAATCAAAAAGCGTATCTCGTACAGCCAAAACATTGCCGTTAGCAAGACCGTCACTGTCACACTCGCAAAAAGCCGAGGCAAAAAGTTGCAGATTGTGGTCATAAATAACCGTACCCTTATCGGCACCGTCAAGATTAAAATAAGCGTGGTTAGTAAGATTTATAATAGTATCAGCATCGCACTTTGCCGAATAATCCAGTGTAAGCGTGCCGTCGTCGGACAAATTATAAATTACGCTCACGTTGATATTCCCGGGATAACCCTCATCATTATCAGGACTGAAAAGTGAAAACTCCAGTTGAGTATCAGACAACTCTTTAACCTTAAATATTTTATGGCTAAAACCCACTTTACCGCCGTGCAGGTGGTTAGGTCCATTATTTATATAAAGCTTGTATTCCTTGCCGTTAAGGGTAAACTTGCCTTTTTCAATTCGGTTGGCAAAGCGACCGATTACCGAACCCATATAACCGACATCGCCTGTGTACGGCGTAATTTCATCAAAACCCAAAATAACATCGGTTGGATTGCCCTCGCGGTCAGGACCTGAAAATTTAATCAAGGTAGCACCGAAATCGGTAATAGCAACACTAAATTTGCCACACTCTAAATGATAAAGAAAAACCTCTTTACCGTCGGGCAATTTTCCAAATGACGTTTTCTTCATAATATCACCTTTCATTTATTCTGGTAAATAAGTTTAACGCGTTCTGGTAGGTTACGCTCAACACCTCTTCAACCGAAATACCTTTTATTTCAGCAATTCGCAACGCGGTGTAATAAATATAAGCCGAATGACAAGTATTTCCCCTATATGGCACGGGTGACAAATACGGTGCGTCGGTTTCAAGCAATATTTTCTCGAGCGGTATTGCCTCTACTGTTTCAACCAATTTACGTGCATTTTTAAAGGTTATCACACCGCCGACACCGATATAAAGCCCCAATTTCACCAATTCTAACGCCATTTCGGGACTGCCTGAAAAACAGTGTACCGAGCCTTTAGGTTTAACCTCTCGCAACACATCCAAAGTATCCCCGTGAGCCTCGCGGTCATGCACTATTACGGGCAAATTCAATTCATTTGCCAACTCACACTGACGGCGGAAAACGGCAATCTGTAAATCGCGTCGGTCACTCGAATAATGATAATCAAGACCGATTTCACCAATTGCGACAACACTATTATTTTGTGCAAGTTCGCGTAATTTAACCTCGTCAAGCGTTAAACCGTCGGATTCAACAAACTGAGGGTGGATACCCACCGCGGTATAGCAAAACGGAAACTTCTCCGACATTTCAAGGCACTTTTCAGCAGAGCCTTCGAGGTCGGTTGCGTTATTTATTATACACCCGACTCCATTCTGCGACAAAGCCGAGAGTAAATCCTCTAGGCAATCGTCAAACATAGTATCATCATAATGTGCGTGGGTGTCAAAAATTGAATTCTTAGGAGCAAAAAGCTCCTGCTTTAAATCAAACATTTTAATTATCTTACCTTACTTCCGGCGGGAACACCATCCAAGAAAATAACCTTAACGTCGTCCTCGCCAGCATCGGCAGCTAAAATCATACCTGCCGACTCAACACCGCACAACACTGCGGGTTTAAGGTTTGCAACACAGATAACAGTCTTGCCTACCAACTCGTCAGGTGTGTACCACTTTGCAATACCGGACGCCACAATACGTTCAGTACCGCTACCGTCATCAAGCGTCAATTTCAAAAGCTTCTTTGCTTTTTTTACCGGCTCACAAGCAATAATCTTGCAGGCACGTAAATCTATTTTAGCAAACTCATCAATAGAAATTTCAGAAAGGAATGCTATATTCTCTTTTCTCTCTTCTGCCTTTTCATTGGCTTTAGCCTTTGCCTCATTTTCGGCGGCAATTTCAGACAAAACCTTTTCAGTGTCAATTCGTGCAAACAAAGGCTGACCCTCACCGACAGTGTAACCTTCAACCGCACCGAATGTCAAACAATCGCAGTCACACTTAATCTGTGCTACAATTTTTTCTGCGCTTTCGGGGATAATGGGTGCCAACAACTGGGCCAACAGTCTGATACCTTCCAAAAGGTTATACATTACGGCTTCAAGACGGCTCTTTTGAGCCTCGTCTTTAGCCAATGCCCAAGGCATCGTTTCATCAATATACTTGTTGCAACGGCGAGCGAGGTTCATTACACACTCGCAAGCGTCGGCATTTTTATAAGCCTCCATTAACTGACCGTACTTTTCAATTGTGTTAATGGCAGTGTCACGCAAATCCTTGTCAAACTCGTCAAAATCGGCAGTCGGTTTCTTGACAGTTCCGCCGAAGTACTTGTTAGTCATAGCGATTGTACGGTTTACAAGGTTACCCAAAGTATTTGCAAGGTCGGTATTATACTTATTAATGAAATTCTCATAAGTGATTACACCGTCTTGTGCAAACGGCATTTCGGAAAGCAAATAATATCTTACAGCATCGGTGCCGAAACGGTTAACCATTTCGTCAGCATAAATTACGTTACCCTTGGATTTACTCATCTTGTCATCGCCCGATAATAACCACGGATGTGCCAAAATCTGTTTTGGCAACGGCTCACCCAACGCCATAAGGATAATGGGCCAGTAAATCGAATGGAAACGGACAATATCCTTACCGATTACGTGCAAATCGGCAGGCCAATATTTTTTATACATATCCGAACTTCCGTCGGGATTATAACCGATACCGGTGATATAATTGGAAAGTGCATCAATCCAAACGTAGATTACGTGTTTCGGGTCAAACTCAACCGGCACACCCCAAGAGAATGTACTTCTTGAAACACAAAGGTCAGCAAGACCGGGTTTAATAAAGTTGTTGACCATTTCAGCCTTACGGGAAGCCGGCTGGAAAAAGTCAGGCATACTTTCATAATACTCAACCAATTTATCCTGATATTTACTCAAACGCAAGAAGTAAGACTCCTCTTTTGAGTCAATACACTCTCTTCCACAATCGGGGCATTTGCCGTCAACCAACTGTGAAGCAGTAAAGAACGACTCACAAGGCACACAGTATTTACCCTCGTAAACGCTCTTATAAATATCGTCCTGCTCGTAAAGTTTTTTGAAAATTTTCTTTACGGCATCCTCATGGTCAGCATCGGTGGTGCGGATAAACCGGTCATAGGTAACATTCAGACAATCCCAAACCGATTTAATCTCACCTGCAACCTGGTCGACCAACTCTTTCGGAGTTACACCCATTTCTTTTGCGTTTTCCTCTATCTTCTGACCGTGCTCATCCGAACCGGTCAAGAAATGCACGTCAAAGCCTTTTTTACGCTTATAGCGTGCAATCATATCAGCTAAAACTATGTCATAAGAGTTACCGATATGCGGTTTCTTTGAAGCATAAGCAATAGCAGTTGTAATGTAAAATTTCTTTTGTTCCATAAAAAATTACCTTCCTTTTGTGCAAATGTGCACCAAATTTTATACACCGAATGAAAGTGCATAAATTTACAGTTTATTTTACCACGATTCCCCCATAATTACAAGAGGGCAACAGCCAATACATTAAATAATTTTGAATATACCTTTTTACTTTTTCTTGCAACAGATTATGATGTGTGATAAAATAATTAAAAATATAATTTATATCTAAATTTTCCGTTCGGAGGTAGTTTTAATGAAACTGAATAAAATTTTATCCTTTATTTTGGCTTTAGCACTTCTACTTTCCTTTCCATTAATTTCAGTTGAAGCCGCAATGCCACAATTCCAAGGCGGAATGATTAATGTTGACGGAATAATGTACCGCACCTCACATGATGGTACTGCCACACTTTCCAAAGGAAACTTTATGCTAACGGG
>JAZOQN010000005.1:0-31512 GCA_045656125.1 Acutalibacteraceae bacterium | reverse complement strand
TGCAATTTATGGGTGTCTTCTAAAATACCCATAACGTCGCATCTCAACTTTTGAGTAGAACATTCATTTGCAAACAAGCTGTAGTTAACTGTTGCGTGCTTTTCAACTGCGAGAAGGTCGTCCATTAACTCTTTTTCTTTCATTTTATCTGTATATTCCATATTTTCACCTCTTAATTCAAATAACTCAAAAGCTTGTTGTAGTGCTTTTGATGACGCTCGCCGGCATCGTGAATTGTGTTTTTGATTGCTTTGTCTTCGGTGAGGTTCTCGGCAATCTTGTACTTCTTAACAATAAGCTGTTCAAGACTTAACTGGTCCTCAATCCAAGAAAGTTCTTTTGATGTGATTGACATATATTTACCTCCTAAATTTTGTATTGTTATTATTTGTAAAGTTAATCGAAATATACAGAGAAAAAAAGATATGAGAGAAAACAAAGTCTCTCATATCTTTTTTTAATCATCAGTATCTAATATATCATCTAAATCACTTTGATTAATTTGTTTTAGTGCTTCCTTTGAAAATTTTTCTCCCAATTTCCAAAACAAGATACATAAAATAACCACAAAAATAAATAAAGGAATTATCAAAGAAATTAAACTTGGCAAACCAAAAATAATGGCAATTACAATTGAAAAAATCTTGAAAAATACACCTAATATTTTACAGTTTTTTCTATGTTGATTTCCGTTATGTATGGCGACAAGTTCTTCAACACTCATAGCATCTAATTCTTCTTCTGTAAAATCCTCATAACTCATTTGTTGCAACCTTAGTAAATAATCTAATTCTTGTGGAATATTGTTATTTTTTGTATTTTTATTCTTGGAATTAGGAACTAAATCTGAAACACCAAAAGTTGTTTTATTATAAACTTTATTGTAAATTGATTTTTGTGGGTTGTTAATTACTCCCATACCTTTTTTGCCATACAACGGATTAACCGATTTCTTTAATTCTCTCTTTATTTTTCCAGTAGTTCTGGCACTAAAACTCTTTTTAATGCTTGGTGTTCTCATTCCGAATTTCATATTTTTGCTCCAATCCTATATAATACTAAATTATTTTAGCACAATTATCAATATATATCAAGATATTAAAAAACTTATATGGGAACAATAAAAAACAGCAACGGCGTTAAACCATTGCTGTTAATCATCTTTATGAGTAGCCCATTTTCTCGGTCTTTTTAAAATTTATTTAACTTAATAATTGTAGCCAGCTTCGATTGCTTTCATATTAACTTCAAGCATATCGGCCTTTTTCGGCGGGATTACGTGGCCTAAAGCCTCTCTCATTCCGTCCATAGAAACAATACCGGCTTCCTTAATCATTTTGCCTAACAAAATCATATTGGCAAGGTTGGGGAAACCTAAATCCTTTGCCATTTGAGTTGCCGGAATATAGTAAGCATCAACATCGGTACGCTGTACCTTACGGTCAATCAAAGTTGAATCAACAAAGATTTTACCACCTGCGACAGTATCGTTCTCGTACTTATCAAGTGACGGCAAGTTCATAACGGTCAAAACATCAGGGTTAGAAACAATCGGCGAACCAACCGGAGTGTCACTGATAATAACGCTACAGTTTGCGGTACCGCCACGCATTTCGGGACCGTAGGACGGCAACCAACTTAACTGTTTTCCCTCTTCAAGTGCTTTATATGCCAAGCACTTACCGACGAACAAAACACCCTGTCCGCCGAAGCCTGCAATAAGGATTTGAACTGTTTTCATTTACTTCTCCTCCTTTTTAGCACTTCTGTCCTTGTAAACGCCCAACGGATAATAAGGAATCATCTTTTCCTCAACCCACTTTAAAGCGTTTTGCGGAGTCATACCCCAGTTGGTAGGACAGCTTGAAACAACCTCAACCAATGAGAAGCCTTTGCCCTCAATCTGATTTTGGAATGCCTTTTTAATAGCCTTTTTAGCGGCTAAAACGTTTTTAACATTGTTAACGGCAACACGCTGAATGAACTCAGGACCATCCAAGGTTGAAAGCATTTCACTAACCTTAATCGGATAACCTACAGTGTTAACGTCACGTCCGTAAGGTGAAGTCTGTGTCACCTGACCGGGCAAAGAGGTCGGAGCCATCTGTCCGCCGGTCATACCGTAAATTGCGTTATTAACGAAAATAACAGTAATATTTTCATTTCTTGCGGCGGCGTGTACGGTTTCTGCCATACCGATTGAAGCTAAGTCACCGTCACCCTGATATGTAAAGATAACATTTTCTGGGAAAGTACGCTTTAAGCCGGTAGCGATTGCCGGAGCGCGTCCGTGAGCTGCCTCAACCATATCGCAAGCAAAATAATCATAAGCCATAACAGCACAACCAACAGGTGCTACACCGATAGCGTTGCCCTCACAACCAAGTTCATCCATAGCCTCGGCTACTAATCTGTGGATAATACCGTGGGTGCAACCGGGACAGTAATGAAACGGTGCATCGGTCAATGCTTTAGGTTTTTGAAATACGATAGCCATTATTTATCCCCTCCTGCTGCTTTTTTAATAGCCTCTAAAACTTCTTCAGGGCTCGGAATCATACCGCCTGCACGGTTGCAAAGAGTTACGGGTTTCTTGCACTCGGTTGCCAACTGAACGTCCTCAATCATCTGTCCCATTGAAAGCTCAACCGAGATAAATGCTTTAACCTTATCTGCGGCGGCTCTGAACGGCTTTTTGGGGAACGGCCAGAGAGTAATCGGACGAATCATACCAACCTTAATACCCATTTCACGAGCCATCATAATAGCATTTTTGGAAACACGTGAAGCAATACCGAATGCGGCAACGCAAATTTCAGCATCGTCCATCATAAATTCCTCATAAATGCACTCATTTTCTTCAATTTGTTTATATCTCTCAAAACGCTCGAAGTTAATTTTCTCCAAAGCTTCGGGCTTTAAGTAAAGCGAATTAATGATATTGTGTTTTCTTTTACCCTTTGTACCGGTTACTGCCCAATCCTTTTCCTTGCAGTAATCTACGGGTTCAGGGAGTACAACCGGTTCCATCATCTGACCCATAGTACCGTCAGCCAAAATCATAGCAGGTACGCGGTATTTATCAGACAAATCGAAGCACTTTGCAGTCATATCTGCCATTTCCTGAACAGATGCAGGTGCCATAACAATCAGGTGGAAGTCACCGTGACCGCCGCCTTTGGTTGCCTGGAAATAGTCAGCCTGCGAAGGTTGAATACCGCCCAATCCCGGACCACCACGCTGAACATTTACGATAAGTGCCGGCAAATCTGCACCGGCGAGGTAAGAAATACCCTCACCCTTTAAGGAAATACCGGGGCTTGAAGACGAGGTCATAACTCTATAACCTGTACCTGCAACGCCGTAAACCATATTGATAGCGGAAATTTCACTTTCTGCTTGCAAGAAGCAACCGCCGATTTTAGGCATACGTTTTGCCATATATGCGGCAATTTCAGTCTGCGGAGTAATCGGATAACCGAAGTAATGACGGCAACCTGCACGGATTGCGGCCTCTGCAATAGCCTCATTACCTTTCATAAGTACCTTTTCAGACATATTCTACACCTCACTTCTCAACGGTAATGACACAGTCAGGGCACATAGTTGCACAGAATGCACAACCGATACATTTTTCCTGGTCGGTCATTTCAGCCGGAGAATGTCCTTTCTTGTTAATTTTTCCCTTTGCAATTGCGATAATGCCTTTGGGACATGCGTCTACACAGAGTCCGCAGCCTTTGCACAAATCGGAATCAAATGTAACTTTAGCCATCTTTATATCCCCTTTATATCAAAATATTTATTTTGTAAATCTAATGGTAGCACATTTTCTAAATTTTCGCTCAAAAGCGGTGCTATCTGTTTTTCGGCAGTAGTAAAAAGTATCGGCAAGCCTGACAATTTTGACAACTCCTCTGCTTTATTAACTGTTGCCAAAACATCCTCGGCAGTTGTGTCCCAACCGACGTTAGAGTTGTTAACGATTGCGGTAAACTTAATTCCTGCCGCCAGACTTACTTCTTGCATAACCTCTAACGCTTCTTCGGGCGTAGTGGTCAGCGGTCGGTAAAAGTTTGCGACGAATACCATTTCGTAATCGTTTTCCTCTAAAATCGAGGGGGTGTAGCGACCTAAAGCATACGCTCCTCGGTCGTCGCCGCCGATGTCTAAAACGGCATACTTTGACCTATCCTGCACCACGCGGTACATTTCCTGCGGAAGTGCGGGTAAATCAACGTTACTGTTGGCAAACTCGGGTGAAATCAGTTCAATCCCGTTGTTTTCCAACACTTCTATACTGTCTTTAGTTCTAAAATACGGATTAACAATATCCATATCGGCAATAATTACATCCTTACCCTGCTCTTTTAGCCAGAGAGCGTAATTTACCGCGATATTGGTCTTTCCGCTGCCGTAATGTCCGGCAAAAAGTGTTACTCTTTTCATAATTATAACTTATTACGTTGGATTTTTCCGCTTGTAGTTTTTGGTAACTCATCACGGAAAACAACGATTCTCGGATATTTATAGGGTGCGGTACGGTTCTTAACGTAGCTTTGAATTTCCTTTTTAAGTTCCTCGGTAGCAACTGTTCCCTTAGTCAAAACAATGCTTGCCTTAACAACCTGACCGCGTACCTCATCGGGAGCGGCAGAAACACCGCATTCCAAAACATAAGGTAACTCCATAATAACGTTTTCGATTTCGAAAGGTCCGATACGGTAACCGGAGGACTTAATAACATCGTCTACACGACCGACATACCAGAAGTAACCGTCCTCATCTTTCCAAGCGGTATCTCCGGTATGATAGTAACCGTCGTGCCAGCACTCATCGGTCTTTTCTTTATCGTTATAATAACCGCAGAACAATCCGCAAGGCACCTTTTCGGAAACGTTGATACAAATTTCTCCGGTTTCACCAACGCCCACTTCGTTACCGTCACTGTCAAGCAGTTTAATGTCATAAAGCGGTACGGGTTTACCCATTGAACCGACCTTAGTTTTTGTACCGGCTAAATTAGCCAAAGCACAGGTGGTTTCGGTCTGACCGAAGCCTTCCATAATCTGTAATCCCGTTGACTTTTCAAACTGACGGAATACTTCAGGGTTAAGTGCCTCACCTGCAGTAGTCATATGCTCCACCGAGGATAAATCATACTTGCTTATATCCTCTTTAATAAGCATACGCAACATTGTAGGCGGTGCACAGAATGTAGTAATCTTGTATTTTGCAAACATCGGCAACAATTCGTGTGCATCAAAACGGTCAAAGTCGTAAACAAACAGTCCCGTTTCGCAAAGCCACTGACCGTAAATTTTACCCCAAGCGGCCTTTGCCCAACCGGTATCGGAAATAGTGAAATGAATACCGTCAGGGTTTACACAGTGCCAGTATTTTGCTGTGGTAAAGTGACCCAACGGGTACTTATAATTATGTACTGCGATTTTAGGATTACCGGTTGTACCCGAAGTAAAGTACATAAGCATTGTATCATTACCACAAGGTGAATCTTCGGTACGCTCGAACTTACCTGTATAAAGGCTATATTCCTCGTCAAAGTTTCTCCAATCGTCACGGCAACCGTTTATCATAATTTTATGCTGTAACGAAGGACAATGCTCTGCCGCCAAATCAACCTCTTTTGATACATCACCGTCAGCAGTACAAAGTATTGCCTTAACGCCTGCTGCATTAATACGGTATGTAATATCATGCTCTTTTAACTGATTGGTTGCAGGAATTGCAATAGCACCCAATTTATGCAAAGCAATCATACTGAACCAGAACTGATAATGACGCTTTAAGATAAGCATAACCTTATCGCCGCGACCGATACCTAACGACTTAAAATAGTTAGCAGTCTGCGAGGATGCACGTTTAATATCAGCAAAAGTGAAACGACGCTCACAAAATTCGCGGTCGATATGAAGCATAGCCAACTTTTCAGGCTTTTCACGACCCAAACGGTCGATAACATCAAAAGCAAAGTTGAACTTATCTTCATTCTTAAACTCAATTTTAGTAACAGTACCCTTATCGTTTTCGGTAGGAATACAGAAATCCTCCCAAACGCGGAACTCATCTTTTTTAGTTTCGGTAACACGTTTAGGAGCTTTAGTAAACTCCTTAACACCGCCGTGAACAATGTTATCAATCGGCTCACCTGCGGGATTAAGCACGATAGCGTAAAAAATACATTCTCCGCCCTCAACCGCAATCATACCGTGAGGAACAGAGCTGTCATAATAAATACTGTCACCCTCGTGCAGAATCTCAATATGGTCGCCAACTTGTACCTTCAAGGCACCTTTGACGATAATATCACATTCCTGACCGTCATGGGCAGTGAGTTCGATATCAGCATTTTGTGCATCAGGATTATATTGTGTTACAACATACAACGGCTCAGCAATACGGTTTTTAAAAGCCGATGCCAAGTTATAATACTGAAGTCCGTGAGCTTCCTCAATACGCTGACCCTCACCCTTACGGGTTACGGTATAGCCGGCAAGCCTCGGGCTTGAGCCTTCGATAATATCGGTAACGTCAACCTTTAAAATTGTAGCACAACGGTACAAAAAAGCAAAGTTTAAGTCTCTCTCGCCTTTTTCCGAGGCAAGGTACTCTTCTTCACTTACACCGGTTTTCAAAGCCATTTCAGCAGTGGAAAGACCCATAATCTCCCTTAAATCTGAAATACGCTTTGCCATTTCTTTAATCTTAAATTCAAGACCTGTGGTTTTCATTTTTGAAGTTTACCTCACTTTCACAAGGCGGTAAAAAAGCCCGCCTCAAAGCCAAATCTTTGAGACGAGCTATAAAAAACTTTATATCCCGCGGTACCACTCAAATTGCGTTTAAAACGCCACTCTTCAAGCTCTAAAAAAGCTCTATGCATTTACGCAGCAGTTACGGAAGGGTTCTACTAAACTAAAAAAGTCTTTCTTCCCTTCGGCTCGGAAGTTACAGATTACGAATTCATGCTATCGGCTTACACCAACCGCCGACTCTCTGAAAGCGAAACCATCCGCATCCTCTTCGTCAAAGCCTTTAATATTGGGATTATACCAAACAAACCTTTATTTGTCAATACTTTTACACGATTTTTTTAATATTGTAATATATTGTCAAATTAAAGTTTATTACGTTGGATTTTACCGCTGATTGTCTTAGGTAACTCGTCACGGAAAACAACTACTCTCGGATACTTATAAGGTGCCGTATGCTCTTTTACATAAGTCTGAATTTCCTTTTTAAGTTCCTCTGTGCCCTCTGTTCCCTTGGTCAAAACAATGCTTGCTTTAACAACCTGACCGCGTACTTCATCAGGAGCCGCCGAAACACCGCATTCCAAAACATAAGGCAATTCCATAATTACGCTTTCAATCTCGAAAGGTCCTATACGATAACCCGACGACTTAATAACATCATCAATTCGGCTGACATACCAGAAATAGCCGTCCTCATCACGCCAGGCGGTATCACCTGTATGATAAAGTCCGTCGTGCATTGCCTCATCGGTAAGCTCGGCATTTCTGTAATATTCTTTAAACAGTCCGCAAGGCATACCGTCATCAACGTGAATAACAATTTCACCTACTTCACCGTTTGGCAAAGAATTGCCGTCAGGGTCAACAATATCAACCTTAAATTGCGGAGAAGCAAGTCCCATTGAGCCTAATTTCGGGGTTGTGCCTGCTAAATTAGCAATGGTAAGAGTGGTTTCGGTCTGACCGAAGCCTTCCATAATGGTAAGTCCGGTTGCCTTTTCAAACTGACGCGAAACCTCAGGGTTAAGTGCCTCACCTGCTGTTGTCATATGGTGAATAGAGGATAAATCGTACTTGCTTAAATCCTCTTTAATAAGCATACGCAACATTGTAGGCGGTGCACAGAAAGTAGTAATATTATACTGTTTAAACATCGGCAAAATATCTGCAGCAGAGAAACGGTCGAAGTCGTATACAAAAACCGCACCCTCACAAAGCCACTGACCGTACAGTTTACCCCAAAGCGACTTACCCCAACCGGTATCGGAGATGGTAAGGTGCAAACCGTCACGCTCACAGCAATGCCAATACTTTGCAGTTACAAAATGACCCAAAGCGTAGGTATGCTTATGTGCTGCCATTTTAGGATTGCCGGTTGTACCAGAGGTAAAGAACATCAAAGCGGTATCGTTACCGCAAGAAGAATCTTCAGTACGGTTATATTTACCTGAGAAAAGATTATATTCTTTATCAAAATCGTGCCAGCCGTCCTTTTGACCGCCTACCATAACTTTAGTTGTAAGAGTAGGACATTTTTCGGCAGCAATATCAACATAATCAGCCACTGAGTCATCGGCAGTACAGATAATAGCCGAAACACCTGCGGCATTAAAGCGGTACTCAAAATCGTGGTCTTTTAACTGATTGGTAGCCGGAATTGCAATTGCACCCAACTTATGAAGTGCTACCATACTAAACCAGAACTGATAATGACGCTTTAAAACAAGCATTACGCGGTCGCCTTTTTTGATGCCTAACGAAGTGAAATAGTTAGCACACTGTGCAGAAGCACGTTTAATATCCTTAAAGGTAAAACGGCGTTCAACCTTATTTTTATCAACATGAAGCATTGCCAACTTTTCAGGATATGCATCAGCAATACCGTCAACAATATCAAAACCAAAGTTAAATGTTTCTTGATTGGGGAACGAAATCGACTTCAATACGCCGTTTTCATCCTCCTCAGTTTTAACGAATTTTTCACAAACCAAATGCTCGGTTGAACGTGCTTTAACAATACTGCGACGAACTGTTTCCTCTTTTGTATCCTCGCCAGACAAAACAACTGCACAGAACAAGCAGTCCTTACCGTCAACCGCAATCATACCGTGAGGTGTTGAAGAATTATAGTAAATACTGTCACCCTCGTGTAAGATTTCGGTATGCTCACCGATTTGAACCTTAAGAGAACCTTCTAAAACGAGGTCAAATTCCTGACCGGAGTGATTAGTTAAATGAATCGGTTTATTTTGAAGTTCGGGATTGTATTCATAACGAACCATATATGGCTCAGACATTTTATCTTTAAATTTCGGAGCCAAATTTCGTATTTCAATACCGTCCTCTTTTGCAGTTTCCTGACCGTGACCTTTTCTTGTTACGGTGTATGACGAAAGCTTAGCGGTTTTACCTTCAAGCAACTCGGTCATTTCAACATCAAAAGCAAGGGCACACTTGTGAATAAAGGTGAAGGGCAGGTCAACTTTACCCTGCTCATATTCAACATATTGAGGCTCTGAAACCTCAGTTTTTTGAGCCATTTCAGCAGCAGTCCAACCCATAATTTCACGCATCTCGCGAATTCGGTTCGCAACCTCACTTAATTGATGCAATGCGGTGTTTGTACTCATTTTGGTTTCTCCTTTCAAAACTAATAAAAAAATAAAACCCGTCTCAAAGTCAAGACTTTGAGACGAGTCTGAATTACATAAAATCAGCACCCGCGGTACCACTCAAATTGCGTCATAATCAACGCCACTCTTCGAACTCAAAAAAAGTTCTATGCACTAACGTAGCATTCACGGAAAACGCCTACTTGAATTTCGTTCGGGCTTTCAGCTCAGAAGTGATAGGATTAAAACCGTTACTTGTCGGGATTTCACCCTCCCCGACTCTCTTTGAAGCACATTGAATATCCGTCTTCGTCACAGCTTTTTTAAATTTTAATGTATTATACGCCCGAATTCTAAATTTGTCAAGCATTTTTTAAAAAATTATAAATCAAGCTTAAAAAGTTTCACGGCGTTTTTATAAAGAATCAGTTCCCTTTCCTCTTCGGTAAGGTCTAAAGACATAAAGTAATCAACTTCTTTTTGAAGTTCCCACGTCGGATAATCGGTTGCGAAAAGCACCTTTTCGGCAGTGTACTTACGTATCATTTTCAATACGGTTTCACGGTCTAAACTGTAAAACGACGATGAGCAATCAACATAGAAATTATTGTAACCGTGTAATGTTTCTACTGCCTGCTCCCACACCGACCAACCTCCGAAATGGGCACCGATAACAGTTAAATCCGTATAGGTTTCCAATATCGGCTTAACTCGGTTCGGATTTGAAAAATCGTAACGGAAGTCACCCGTATGAAGTAACACCGGCAAGCCCTTTTTCTCGCACAGTTCGTAAATTTTAAGGCAACGGTAATCATCAACCTTAAACCCTTGAATATCGGGGTGCAGTTTAACACCGCGAAGTCCCAGTTCCTCCAAATGCTCAACATCACCTACGACATCGGTGCTATCAGGGTGCAACGTACCAAGTCCGGTCATAAATCCGTTAGACTTTTTAACCTCACCGGCTATAAATTCGTTAATAGACTTCACCTGTGCCACAGTTGTTGCAACCGAAAAAACGATAGTATGAGTAATTCCTGCCGCTTTAGACTTTTTCACCATATCCTCGGCAGTGCCGGAATTAGGCAAAACCATATCGTAAAATTTACCGATACCTGCTACTGCCTTGGCGGCTATTTTTTCAGGATAAATATGACAATGACTGTCAACTATTGGGTACATTAAAAAACTCCTTTGATTTTAGAGACCTAACATCTCAATCGACTGCTCACGCATTTTATACTTTAATATTTTACCCGCAGCATTCATCGGAAATTCCTTAACGAAAATAAAATATCTCGGAACCTTATGTCGAGCCATAAAGCTGTTGCCGTATTCACGCATTTCATCCTCGCTCGATTCAGCACCCAAATTAAGAATAATCCAAGCACAAGCCTCCTCGCCGTAGCGTTTATCGGGAACGCCGACAACCTGAACATCCTTAACCTTATCGTGACCGAGATAAAACTCCTCAATTTCACGCGGATAAAGGTTTTCACCGCCGCGGATAATCATATCTTTGAGTCGACCGGTGACCTTATAGTAACCGTCAGCCGTTCTGCAACAGATATCCCCCGAATGTAACCAACCCTCTTTATCAATGGCTTGAGCAGTTGCATGAGGCATTTTGTAATAACCCTTCATAATATTGTAACCGCGGGCAACAAACTCACCGTTTTCTCCGTCAGGTAAATCCTCCCCTGTTTCAGGGTCGATAATTTTACACTCAACACCGGGGAAAGCCGAACCAACCGTTTCAACACGGTGGTCAATATCCTCGTTAACATCACCCATTGTACAACCAGGAGATGCTTCGGTCTGTCCGTAAACGCTGATTATTTCTTTCATATTCATTTCGTCTGCGGCACGTCGCATCAAATCAGGCGGACAGTTTGCACCTGCCATAATACCTGTACGAATATGTGAAAAATCGGTTTTAGCAAAATCTTGATGTGCAAACATTGCGATAAACATTGTCGGAACACCGTTAAAGCAGGTAATTTTCTCGTTGTTTATGCAAGCCAAAGATGATTTTGGCGAGAAGTACGGCATCGGACAAATTGTTGCACCGTGTGTCATACTTGAAGTCATAGAAAGTACCATTCCAAAGCAATGGAACATCGGCACTTGAATCATCATACGGTCGGCAGTGGACAAATCCATTCTGTCACCAATGATTTTACCGTTGTTAACAATATTACGATGGGTCAGCATAACACCTTTCGGAAAACCGGTTGTACCCGAAGTATACTGCATATTACAAACATCGTCAGGTTTAACCTCTGAAGCACGGCGTAAAACCTCCTCGTGCGGAACGAGGGTGTAACGGTCATAAAACTGCTCCCAATTAAGACAACCGTCCATATTAAAACCTACGGTGACAACGTTTTTCAAAAACGGCAGTTTTTTAGCGTGCAACGGCTGACCGGGAGTTAAATCTTTTAATTCGGGACACAACTCCTCGATAATTTCCTTATAGTTAGAGTCCTTGCAGGAATCAATCATAACCAAAGTATGGGTATCCGACTGACGCAACAAATACTCTGCCTCGTGCAATTTATAAGCAGTGTTAACCGTTACCAAAACTGCACCGATTTTAACGGTTGCCCAGAAGGTTAAAAACCACTGAGGTACGTTGGTTGCCCAAATTGCAACGTGGTAACCCGGCTTTACGCCCAAAGAAATCAATGCAGCGGCAACGCGGTCAACGTCACGTCTGAATTCGGTATAAGTTCTGGTATAATCAAGCGTTGTATATTTAAAGGCGTACTGGTCGGGGAAATTTTCGACCATAGTATCCAAAACCTCAGAAAAGGTTTTATCAACCGTTACGAAACGTTCCCAAGGGAATACACCTGTTTTAGAACGGTTATAATAAAGGCTTCTTTCATTCTGCTTTTCATTAGAAGCAACACTCATAAAATTCACAAAATGAGTGAAAACAATATCTGTATCACTGATTTCGTCGTTAGACTCAACCGCGATAAAGCCTTCAAAATTAAGTGAACGCAAGGCAAAAACAAACTCACCAACCGGAAGTTCACCATCACCCAGCAACACGCGTTTACCGTCACGCATATCACCAATACGTACGTTGCAGATGTATGCACCCAAATTCTGAATGGTTTTTTCGGCATCCTCATTGGCTTTGAAGTATGTTTCGCGAATATTCCACGACACACCGACAAAACCCACTGTGAACATATTAATAATATCAAGTATATTCTTTGTTTTAGCATACTTGCCGACAGTTTCAAACAACAGCGTTACACCATACTGCTCTGTTATAGGCATAACTGGGTCTAAAACCACTTTTATTTCATCCAAAGTTGCCTCGTCATCAAGTGTTATGATAACGTTCTGTACCGACAAAAAGCCTGCTTCTTCAACGTAATTCTTAATTTCCTCGGTAGCGATTTTATCCTTACCTACGGCATTGGGATACACCAAAGCCGATACCGACAAATGTCTGTTCACAAGTTTACGCTTTGCACCTGCGGCACTGACCGAATTAAACAGACCGTTGTTGTCAATAGCCACTTTTGAGTTAATATCATATATCTCAAAACCCTGAAATCCGTAATCGCAAGCTGTATTACAAACTTCAGCGAATTTTAACATATTAATATCTTTAGTAGAAAATGAGAGTTTCATAATTTATCTCCGTTCTGCCAATTAAGACAAAAGCAAATTATTTTGCACCGTAAACAATTTTATTAAGTGCATTTACATAGGCACGGATACTTGCACCGATAATATCGGTCGAAACACCGCTACCCGAATAAAGTTTATCGCCGTCGCGAAGTTTAACAACAGCCGAGCCCATAGCCTCGTGTCCTTCGGTTACCGACTGAATTTGGAAATCGTCAAGTTCATAATGGTGACCTATTACCTGCTCAATTGCCAAAAATGCGGCGTTGATAGGACCGTCACCGGTACTTGTTCCGGTCAAAAGTTCACCGTTGCGTGACAACTGAATATTAGCGGTTGCAGTGATAATGTTACCGCTGTTGATAACATAGCTTTCAACGTGGTAGGTTGACGGCACCTGCATTGCGGCAGAAGCTACAATAGCATCAATTTCTTTAACGCCGATTTTGCTCTTTTTAGCCGAAACGCGTAAAAATTCCTCATAGACCTTACCGCTGTCAGCGTGTGACAACTCATAACCCAACGAACGCACAGCCTCACTGACTTCTGCCAAGGTACTGTTACTGTTAAGACTTATGTTATGCTCACCTATTTCGGAAGTGACGGTCACCTTAAAATTATCTGATGCATTGTTAAGCATTTCGTCGAGATTACGGTGAATAACGGTAGCATCAAGACTGCTCTCAACACCTAAATCAATACCTTTTTTGCGGATAATGTCAGACAAAACGCCTGCCTGCAACCAATTATCAGCACTGCAGGTTTCAACGCCGTCTGCTCCTGCTTTAATGGCTGCAACTGCATTAGCGGCTGCCATATTAAGTTCATCGGAAGGCATTACGAAAACGGCAATACTGGATGCTGATTTAACATCGGCTACCATCTGTGCAAATTCTTCAGGCATTAAAACTCCGGCGTCGTCGCACAAAGTAACAGCAGCAGCACCGTTATTAAATGCGGCGGCAGTAATCTCTTTCAAAAACTCACGGTCGGCACGTGAAGCATCAACCGCAACGAACTCAACCTTCTCGCATTTATCTTTGGCTTTAGCACACATATCGGCAACAATTTCTAACATTTTAGGTGCCTTTACGTGATACATATACTCCATCTGAACAGTAGATACCGGCACAGTAATTCTGATACAAGGGTCAACCGCATCCTTTATGCTTTCATAAGCCTCGTTAAGACTTTCTTCGGTCAATCCTGCTGAGATTTTAACAGTACAATTTTTAACCAAACCTGCAATTGTACGGTTAATAACTGCATCCTCTTTTGTATTTTTAAGTGCTGAAAGTTCAATGGCATCAACGCCAACCGAATCCAAACATTTTGCAATGTTGGTTTTATCGCGGAAGGACAACTTGCGGTCACCCACCGAAGCGTTTTTAAGTGTAAAATCGGTTACAAGGATTTTTTTCATTATTATTTCTCCTTTTTGCTCTGCATTTTAACAATAAAACAAAAAACCGCAGAGAAAACAATCTCTGCGGGATGATTAACTAAAAAATTAACCACGGTACCACCCGTATTGCCACTAAAAAGTGACCACTCATCAGGTTCAAATAAACCTTTAGCCAATAACGGTGCCAACCGTGATTTCTTACTTAAAGTTCAGAAACCAAGCTCAGATATGAGACTGCTTAGAATTCAACCTGTTACCTCACACCGACCGGCAACTCTCTGAAAGGTTTTAAGTTCAAGCTTAATATCTTCAACGCTTTTGAGTGATTATATCACCTCAGTCCCCTTTTGTCAAGGCTTTTTTATCAAGAAACCAAACCATAAATTCAAAAATATTTATAAAAACATCTTGACATTTTGTGTTTATATCTATATAATAATACGGCACGGTCAAAAGACCGCAAGCTTAATATTTCGAGGTGTGGCTCAGTTTGGTAGAGCGCTGCGTTCGGGACGCAGAGGCCGCAAGTTCAAGTCTTGTCACCTCGACCAACTTAAAACCTCAACACGCTTTTTGCGTTGTTGAGGTTTTTTATATTCTAACGGTCATTTTGAACAATTTATAATTATAAACGTTCAACGTACAGTGATTTTATAACACTTTATCCAATCAATCGTTTCTCGCATATACTGATAACAAGGTGTACCATAATTCAAATTATAAAATTATAAGGATTGACGATAATTTTGAACTCTTTAGAACTGACAACCTCAATAACTACTCTGGCTAATGCTATTGCCTGCAAGTTGACACCTGATGAGGCAACCTTACTGGCAAGTATCTTAGTTCAGCTCGGTGATACACTCGTCACCATTGTGACAAGAGAAAACTTATGTATGAATAAATCAAACAAGGCTATTCTTTCCTAATAGGAAGAATAACCTTGTTTTTTGATTTGAAATTGATTTTCCAAAAGTTTGTTTTAATTTTATGTTTTTACTCACATAAGTTACTGATTCTTATATTCCAAAACAAAGAATTCCCAAAACTCCGGATATAACCACCAACAAAATAGATGAAAACTCTTTTTTCATAAAACGTTTCCACAAAAAAGGAATTATAATAACCACTGCAAGAATAACAAGTGAACGCCAATTAAATGTGACTGCTTGTGTTTTAAATGTTTCAACACCCAAGAAAACTGTCAAAGCCATTGTTATTGCTACCGAAAGTATAAGTCCGCCAAGAGCAGGACGCATACTCATGATAAATATTTTAACAGGTGGGTATTTCAACAAATTTTTGATGAGTGACGCCACAATCAAAATAATAACAAACGACGGGAGAACAACGCCGATTGTGGCAAGTAAAGCACCAAGAAAACCGCCTTGCTCATAACCCATATAAGTTGCCATATTTACGGCAATCGGACCGGGGATTACCGTTTCAACACCAATAAAGTTCAGAAACTCCTCTTCGTTCATCCATCCGTATTTCAGAACAGAATCACCTATAAGTGACAGCATTGCATAACCGCCGCCAAAAGAAAATGCACCAACTTTCAAAAAGGTGAAGAACAATTGCAAATAAATCATTGTTTATTCTCCCCTTTCGCATTTCTTGATTTTACGAAAAATGCCAAAAGTCCAAGAGTTCCTGCGGCAAGAATAAACCAAACAGACGAAATATGAACGTCAAAAAGTGTGCAAAGTATCATTCCGATACAAGTGACTGAAAACACAACAGTATTAATAGCGGTTTTCTTCATCTTTTTCAATATTTTAATACCTGCAGAAGCAATTAAGTACACAACACAAATTTGTATTCCCTTAAACGCTGCCGCAATTATTGAAATTTCCATAAACCGTTCGTAAAACAACGATACTAAATACATAATTACAAAGGAAGGTACACACACTCCTACGGTAGCTGCCACCGCACCAAAAAATCCTTTTAATTTATATCCCACATAGGTTGCAACATTTATAGCGATAGGTCCCGGTGTACTCTCCGCTATTGCAACAATATCCAAAAATTCATCGTGTTCTATCCATTTTTTCTTGGTTATAAATTCATTTTCCAACAGTGCAATAATTGCATATCCGCCGCCAAATGCAAAGCAACCGATTTTTAGCATTGAAAAAAACAAAAGCAGAACTATATTCATTAATATTTCTCCTGAAAAATCATTTAATTTAATGCACAAATCTTGGATGACTGTGACGCTCTTTTGTCAAAAACTTAACTAAAACACAAAGAAGCAATGACAAGAAAATTATAATTCCAAGTACTAAAAATACTATATACCATCCGCCTTTATCGGCAATATATCCCAGTGTATATGTACTCAAAGTGCTTCCAACATAACACGCACCCTGGCCGATGCCTGCCATTCTGCCACTGTCGAATCTATCCCTATAATACAGCGGCAAATAATTAGTGGTAATATTTGCAATGGCAGTACAACACAAACTGACAATAATGAAGCAACTAAATGTTATTACAACACTGTTAAGCGGATAACAAGTCACCAATACTGCCATAAACAACGATGCCGCACCGACAAAAGCAATACTTAACACCAAAAAGTCCTTACATTTTCTTTCGAGAGCCACCAAAATAAAATTACTCAAACTACTTAATAACGGCATAAGCAATGTAAGTGCGATAGACAATGTTGTGGGCATTTTATAAACCTCGTAAAGAATACTCGGCACCCATGAATTAAGTCCGTCACGAACAAATTGAGTAAGTGCTCCCGTTACAAATAAAATAACAATCATGACAACGACTGCAAAACCGATTTTTTGAATGGGGATTCTTTGCTGTTCTTTAGTTTCTATTTCTTCTTTCTTTTGAACTACGGGACCTGCTGAAACCTCAATATCGCTAATTACGGCATACCACAGAACCGACATAGCCAACATCAACCCACCTGCAATCCAAAATGACACCCGCCACGGAAAAAACTGAGCTACCAAGGCACAAACACCGTAATTTATTGCCGTACCAAGCGGTGTTGTAAGCCCTGACATTGCAAGTGCTTTAGGGAGATTTTTTTCATCAATATATTTACCCTGGACCTTAACAACATTACACCACAACGGTGACATAACAACACCGTTTAAAAGCCATATGTATTTCATAACACCGATGCTCGGTGCCAAACACATTAAAACATTACAAACTGCTGAGCCGAACAACCCTGCTGTTATAAAATATTTTTCATTCATATATTTTGCCAGAAAGCCGTTAACAACCTGACCTATTCCGTATGAAAAGAAAAAGAATGAGCCAACCATACCTGCGGCACTTTTACTTCCACCAAGGTCTTTAAGTATCTCGACCAACAAAGCATTATAATTTAACTTAGCAAGATACACGGAAGTATACATTATAAAAATAGTATATATCAGCTTTTTTTGCTTTGAATCACTTAAAGTCAGCATTACTGTTCCTCCGAAATCAGAACTAAGCCTTTTTCTGCAAACTCTGTTTTTATTTCATTTTTAACCTTACTGTCGGTAACATAAATAAATTCGGGGTCGAGGTCCATAACCTTATACATTGCACGGGTTGAAAATTTTTCACTATCGGCAAGTACAAAAACCTTATCTGCAATTTCGGTTAATAACCGACTTATTGATAATGTGGGTAACAAATACCCTTCAATACCGTTTTTTACCGATATTGCCGATGGGAAAACAAAAGATTTATTAACATGGAATTTTCTTAAAAATTCCTCAGTAATGTTTCCCCCGAAACAATCGTCTTCTTTATAATACTCACCGCCGACAAGAACAACACAAAATTTATCTTTTAAAATGTTAAACACTGTATTCGACTGAGTTATAACAGTAATATCAAGGTTTGTTTCCAACAAAAATTTTGCCATTTCGGTCGCGGTACTGCCCGCTTCCATCGCTATAACATCGCCATCGTCAATCATCTTTACAGCATATCTTGACAACTCCGCCTTAAGTTCAATGTTTTGATTAAGACGCGATTCAAACCCTGTAAAATGATTGTTCACATTAACAGTCACCGCACCGCCAAACACCCTCTTAAGCTTACCGTGTGTTTCAAGCATTATAAGGTCACGCCGGACAGTTTCCGGAGAGATTAACAGTTCAGCTGCAACATCATTTGCAACAACCGAACCGTTTTTTTCTAATTTTTCGAGTATATATTTGTATCGTTGTTGAACTAACACTCAAACTCCCCCAAACTTCCACAAATTCACACAAACAGTATAGCATCACACCTGTTTTCTGTCAATAAAAACATCCTTATAATTTAAAATTTTAAGAATTAAATTTTAATAGAAAATAAAAACAGATTATAAGCCTTTTCCGTATAATCTGTTTTTATTTTTGAACAATCACGAATTATAAATCTTTTTCATGTAAAACCACTTTATTGGCTTTCAAAATATTTTGAAGTTTATCAATAGAAATTTTTGAAAAATCGTCACAAATAGCACATGCAGTGCCTGCTGCCTCACCCGAAACGGCACAAACGGGAATAACACGGGTTATATCCCACATTGCATCGGTGACCGAAATGCATCTGCCTGCTGTAATAAGATTTTTAACATTTTTACCGTAAAGTGTTGAGAACGGGAGTTCATATACAGGTCCCGCTTTTCTCCAATCAGAGAAAAGACCGACACTATCAGAATATTCCTTATGAGCTTCATTATCGTCTTGAGTATAAATACCGTCAAGCCTTCTTGTCATTCTGACTTGAGGAATTGCTGCTATTGTTGACAGTGAGTGCGTTTTTGAATCTCCGCCTTTTTTCAAAAAATCATCAAGCAACGTAGCATGAGAATAAACTGTTAACTTCGACAGCTCTCTTGCATCAAGTCCTTCAAATCTTAATGATTTTTTTGCTGCTTTTAACTGCTCTTTGGTTTTTTGTGAATCCGGAATATCTGAAAACCCTAGGGCAGTCAGTTTGTTTTCTCCGTTAACCGTACTGTAATACCACGAAGCCGGTATATTGCCCTGCTTAAAGGTTTCGGTGTTTTCACCTGACAACCGACAGACATCCGCATCTCCGGTAGCATCAACCACGTTTTTAACACCTATAGCCTCACGTCCTGACGGAGTTTCCAATATAACGTGTGTGATTTTGCCGTCTTCAAGTTTAACATCTGTTATCGAACTTCCGTAAAGTATCTCAACGCCGTTATCAAGTAACAACTGCTCAGCTCTTATAGCAAAAACATAAGGATTATACTGAATTTCAAAACGGTATTTGAGTTTTTCCTCAACACTGCCTCCGTATAACCATGCAGGACAGTATTTATCCTCATATCCGTCTTTCACAGAAAGTCTTAACAGCTCCTCGGCAATACCGAAGGATACCTGCTTACCCTTACCGTCGCAAAGAGGCAAATATATTGTAATTAAGCCGGCTGTTGCAAGGCCTCCCAAAATGTATTGACTTTCAACCAACAGTACCTTTGCACCTTGACGTGCGGCTGCCAATGCGGCAGAAATCCCCGCAACACCTCCGCCTGCAACCAACGTTGTAACCTTGGCGGTCACCTTGGTTTCGCGAGAGGCTTCAGTTATAAAAGCCATAAACACACTCCTAAAACTATAATTCCTTTAGATTTTTATTGAAATCTTTAATACACAACATTACTACGCAAAGTATACCACTTAACTAATTTCATTTCAACAAAAAAATCAAACATTTTACCTAATTATAAATTTAAAAACTTTTTATTAAAATTTTACAAAAAAGTGGAAATTTCAAAAAAATATGTTATAATAAATCTAATAGTTTATTTTTTAAAATTATAAATTAAAGTTAAAGTCATCTGTTCTTGATACCAACTAAAAAAAGGAGCGAAATTTATGGAAATGCAACTTCAGGAACTAATAGAAAAAATTAAGCAAGACGGCGTCAAAACTGCCGAAGCTGAGGCTGAGGCTATACTTAAATCTGCCAATGAAAAGGCAGAAAAAATTATTGCCGATGCAAAGGTTGAGGCCGAAAAATTGGTGCTTAATGCAAAACAACAAAATGAACGTACTGTAAAATCGGGTGAAGATGCAATCCGTCAGGCAGGACGAAATCTTTTGATTTCTTTCAGAGAAAGTGTTACCAAAGAACTTAGCGGTTTACTCAACAACGGCGTTTTAGATGCTTATTCTCCCAAAAATCTTACCGACTTGATTATAAAAGTAGTTGAGGCTTGGTCTAAAAGCACCGAGGCGACAGATATTTCGATAATTTTAAACAGTAATGACTTAAAAGAAGTTGAAAACACTTTACTTTCGGCTCTTAAAGAAAAAATGCTTCAAGGTATCACCCTTAAAGCTAATGACAACTTTGACGGTGGTTTCAGAATTGCAGTAAACCAAGGTCAAGCGTATTATGATTTCTCTGCCGAGGCGGTTGTCGAAATGCTGTCGGCATATTTGAGCCCGAAGGTTTCAGCACTTTTGAAAGAGGCTGAAACTGTATGAGCCAATATTATTTAGTATCACAGTTGCCGTCGTTAGACGGTATCAGTGACTCGGTGTCTTTACCCATTACCGAAGAACGCTTTTTTGAGCTATGCTCAAGGTTTTTAGGTAAAAAGTCTTCCCTTGAACTAAACGGGCTGACACTTATACCGCCAAAGTCCCCTGAAAATATTAATTCACCGCTTTTAGAGTCTTGGTACACTATCGAGCGGAATTTAAGGCTTGCTTTAGGAAAATTCCGCGCCGAGAAGTTAAATAAAACTTTCGAGTTCGGCAATATAACCTTGCCAACCGAACTTTTACAAACGGCACGTGCCGCGGTTGAGTTTGATAACCCATTAGAAGCCGAAAAGTTTTTAAACAATTTCAGGTTAAAGGCTTTAGAAGCTTTGAGACCTATGGACATATTCTCGGAAGATTATCTGTTTTATTACGCAATTAAATTAAAACTGATTTTACGTATCAGAGAGTTTGACAAAACACGCGGTCAAACCGCATACAGAAATATTTACGACTCTATAATGAATAGAGCTGAATCGGAGGTCGAATAATGGCTGACACATTAGGAAAGGTTGTAAGCGTTAACGGTAACTTGGTTTCGGTCGAGTTTAGCGGTAACGTTTCAATGAATGAAATTTGCTATGTTAAGGTTGATAACACCGCTTTGAAAAGTGAGGTTATCCGTATCAGAGGTAACGTAGCTCAAGTACAGGTTTACGAAATGACCGGTGGCATTAAAAACGGTGACGAGGTTGAATTCACCGGTGATATGCTTTCGGCTGAATTAGGCCCCGGTCTACTCGGTCAGGTTTATGACGGACTTCAAAATCCGTTGCCGATAGTAGCCGAACGTGCCGGTTGGTTTTTAGAGCGAGGCGTTTATGCCGACGGATTGGACCACGAGAAAAAATGGGAATTCACCCCTACTGCCAAGGTTGGCGACGTTTTACGTGCCGGCGAACATTTCGGTACTGTGCCTGAGGGTGCATTTACCCACAAAATTTTAGTTCCGTTCTATTTGCTCGGCAACTATACTTTAAAATCTATCGTAGAAAAGGGCGAATACAACGTTAAGGAAACAGTTGCGGTCGTAACTGATGAAAGAGGACGCGAAATTCCGCTTGCAATGTCATTTAAATGGCCGGTAAAACGTGCCGTCAGATGTTACAGTGAGCGTTTAGCACCTACCGAAACTATGGAAACCAAGGTTCGCTTAATTGACTCATTCTTCCCTGTTGCAAAAGGCGGTACCTACTGTATTCCCGGTCCGTTCGGTGCAGGTAAAACTGTTTTACAGCACACAACCTCAAAATATGCCGATGTTGACATCGTTATTTTTGCCGCCTGCGGTGAACGTGCAGGTGAGGTTGTTGAAACTTTGACCGAGTTCCCTGAATTGATTGACCCTAAAACCGGACGTTCGCTTATGGAACGTACCGTTATAATCTGTAACACATCTTCAATGCCGGTTGCCTCGCGTGAGGCTTCGGTTTACACTTCGGTTACTTTGGCTGAGTATTATCGCCAGATGGGACTTAACGTTCTGCTTTTGGCTGACTCTACCTCACGTTGGGCTCAGGCTTTGCGTGAAATGTCGGGTCGACTTGAAGAAATCCCCGGTGAAGAAGCATTCCCTGCTTATCTTGAATCATACATCGCCTCATTCTATGAGCGTGCAGGTCGCGTACGTTTAGCTGACGGAAGTATCGGTTCGGTCACAATCGGCGGTACTGTTTCCCCCGCCGGCGGTAACTTTGAAGAGCCGGTAACACAAGCAACCTTGAAGGTTGTCGGTGCTTTCCACGGTCTTTCACGTGAACGCTCGGATGCAAGAAAATATCCCGCTATCGACCCGCTTATTTCCTGGTCGAAATACAAAAGTGTTGTCGACCCCGAAAAGTCAGCATTTTGTAAAGATTTCCTTATAAACGGAAACGAAATCGAATCAATGATGAAGGTTGTCGGTGAAGAAGGCACCAGCCTTTCAGACTTTGTAATTTACCTCAAAGGTCAGATGCTTGACTCGGTTTATTTACAGCAAAACTCGTTTGACGAAATCGAGGCTAACTGCGATACCGAACGTCAACGCTACGTTACCGATAAACTTATTGCCATTTTAGGCAGTGACTTCGGTCTTGACGATAAGGACACTGCTCGCGGTTTCTTTAACCGTATGCGTCAAAAATTTATCGACTGGAACTATACCGCATTTTTAAGTGAAGAATTTAAAAACGCCGAAGCGGAAATTGATGCACTCTACAAAGAGGGCAACGGAAATTTAACCGCAACCGCACAACTTTTGTTAAAGGACGGTGAGTGATAATGAATAAAGTATTTAACCGAATAGAATCCATTACCGGCAACGTTATCACCGTCAAAGCAACCGGCGTCAGATACAATGAGTTAGCACAAATTAACACCCGCTTCGGTAAATCCTTAGCCGAGGTTATCAAAATCGACGGTGACACCGTATCGTTGCAGGTTTTTGCAGGCGGTCAGGGTGTTTCAACCGGTGACGAAGTAAAGTTTTTAGGTCACGAAATGCACATTTCTTTCAGCGAAGACCTTTTGGGACGTATTTTCAACGGCTCGGGCGAGCCGAGAGATAAAGGTCCTGCTTTATTGGAAAATTTACAACCCATCGGCGGACCTTCAGTTAACCCCACGAAAAGAATTTTGGCCAACCGAATGTTGAGAACAAACATCCCGATGATTGATATGTTCAACACTTTGGTTGTTTCGCAGAAGTTACCGATTTTTTCCATTTCAGGTGAGCCTTATAACCAGCTTCTTGCCCGCATTGCCATGCAGGCCGAAGCCGATGTTATCGTTTTAGGCGGAATGGGTCTTAAATATGATGATTTTCTTTATTTTAAAGAAACATTGGAAAACGGCGGTGCTTTAAGCAAGACGGTTATGTTTATCCACACTGCTTCCGACCCAACAGTTGAATGTATGATGATTCCCGATATGGCATTAGCAGTAGCAGAGCAATTTGCTTTGCAGGACAAGGACGTACTTGTACTCCTTACCGATATGACCAACTTTGCCGATGCTATGAAAGAAATCGCAATCACTCAGGAACAGGTTCCCTCTAACCGCGGTTATCCGGGTGACCTTTATTCCCAGCTTGCCGCACGTTATGAAAAGGCGGTTGACTTTGCAAACTCCGGCTCGGTTACCGTTTTGGCGGTTACCACAATGCCGGGTGATGACGTCACCCACCCCGTACCCGATAATACCGGTTATATAACCGAGGGTCAGTATTACCTTAAAGGCGGCAGAATTGAGCCGTTCGGTTCACTCTCCCGTTTAAAGCAAAACGTTAACAGCAAAACCCGTAAAGACCACCGTGCTTTGATGGATGCTATGATTCGTATGTATTCCTCTTATAAAGACACGGTTGAAAAGCAGAATATGGGCTTTGCTATGAACAAATGGGATGAAAAACTCATTAAGTACGGTGAACTGTTTGAAGAAAAACTAATGGCTCTTTCTGTTAATCTTTCACTTGAAGACGCTCTTGATTTGGGTTGGAAAATTTTAGCCGAATGTTTTGAAAAAGACGAAACAGGTATAAAATCCGACCTTACCGATGAGTTCTGGCCTAAATAAAGGAGGTGCGGAAAACATTGGCAAAAATCAAACTGACTAAAAACGAGTTAAAGGTACAAAAAGATGCTCTTAAAATGTACCAAAGATATTTGCCTACTCTGACACTGAAAAAACAACAGCTACAGTCTGAAATCCGCACTATTGAGGCAAAAGCCAAGTCGGTTAGACTTAAACGTGAGGAACTTGAAAAAGGCTTTCAGGATTGGATTGCCGTTTTCAGCGAGGAAAACGCTTTCCCTAAAGGTATCATTTCGGTAAGCAATATTAAAAAAGGATTTGGAAATATTGCAGGCGTTAAAATACCTACCTATGAGGGTGCGACATTTTCCCGTGCCGATTACGATTTATATGAAACACCTCTTTGGGTTGACATTGCCGCAAACCATATGGAAGCAGCAATGTCACTCGATTTGGAAGCCGAAGTGTTAGACGAGCAGGTTAGACTGTTGGAGAAAGAACTTATTTCGACTTCTCAAAGAGTTAATCTTTTCCAGCAGGTTAAAATTCCTGAAACAAAGGAAAATATTAAGAAAATATCTATTTATATGGCAGACCAACAGGTCAGCGCTGTTGTACGTTCTAAGATTTCCAAACGCAAAATTGCACAGCAAACCGCATCTTCAAGTGAGGAGGTTTATGTGACATGATTGTGCCTATGAAAAAAGTTTCGTTAATCATTTTAACGAACGAAAAAACAAAAATCCTTAAACGCTTACGTAAATTAGGATTGCTTCACATTGAAATTGCTGAAGGGTCAGGCGACTGGTTAGCCAAACTCAAAGAACAGATTTCATTGCTTGAAAGCGCTGTTTTTACCGTCAGCGAAAAGGTTACCAAAACCACCTTGAAAAAAGAGGTTTCCGTCACAAGCGCTATTGAAATTGCCGAAAAGGTAAAAGCACTGACTGATGAAAAGAAGCAGTGTTTGACTAAAATTTCCACAATTTCAGCCGAGATGGAAAGACTCAAAAGTTGGGGTGAAATCAACCCTGAAGAGTTAAAAAAATTAGCCATAAAAGGCGTTGACATTTCACCTTACGAAATGCCTTTAAAGGAATACCGCGGTTTAGACAGTACTATAAAAACCTTGGCAATTTCCAAAACTAAGGCAACTGTCAAATTCGCAGTGGTAAAATCAGGTGTTGAAGGTGAAGAGGATTTAATCTCTGCTTTAAGCTCCTACAAGTTGGCTTTACCCGATGTTTCAACCTCTGATTTACAAAGAAAGGCTGAAGGTTTGCGCGCTCGGTTAGAGGCAATCGACCAAGAATTGACCTCGTATTCCGAGTATTTAGACAGTTTAAAGTCTGCTGTTAAGACCTTGCAAAAGGAAGTTGAGTTTGAGATTTACTCAACCGGTATGGAAAGTGAAAACCTTTCGGGGAACACTGAAAATGCCGTTTCGGTCTCCTACTTTAAAGGCTATATTGAAGAAGAAAACGTTGAAAGTTTAAAAACCGAAGCCAAGGAAAACAATTGGGGTCTTATGATAGAAGACCCGACAGCCGACGACGATGTACCGACCAAGCTTAAAAACAACAAGTTTGTAAGTCTTATCTACCCGTTGACCGACTTTTTGGGAACTGTACCCGGTTATTTTGAATATGACATATCGGGTTGGTTTTTAGGATTTATCCTTATTTTCTTCGGTATCATTTTCGGTGACGGTGGCTACGGATTGCTTATAACCTCGGTTGCCGCAATTCCGATAATCAAGTCCCTTATCTCAAAGAAACCTATCTCCCCTGCATTTTTACTCTGTGGACTGTTCGGTTTATCAACAATCCTTTGGGGTACGCTTACCTGCACTTGGTTTGGTCTGTCCCCTGAACAGTTACCACTGTGGCTACAAAAATTGTCAGTGCCGTTTATCTCAAACGTTTACGCCGACAAACTCTGGCAACCGTTCTGGGTCAGCGGTGACGTAGGACTTACCACCGCACAAAATTTACAGATTTTCTGTTTTTCATTGGCATTAGTGCAGTTAACAGTTGCACACATTAAAGGTGCTGTACGAAACCGAAAATCGCTTAAAGTTTTGAGCGACATAGGTTCAATACTCCAACTTATAGGCATCTTCTATTTAGTGTTAAGTTTGGTGGTAAACGCCCAGGTTTTCAGTTTCGGTCTGGTACTTGCAGGTATCCCCGTAGGCACTGTTTCAATTGCTTTAATCGGTGTCGGTTTCGTGATGAGTTTTGTCTTTGCAAACTATGAAGGCAACCTGATTAAGTCAATTCTCTCAAGTTTAACCAACATCGTTTCGGTGCTTTTGGGAGTAGTTAACGTATTTTCCGATATTGTGTCATACATCCGTCTATGGGCAGTTGGTTTGGCAGGTGCGGCAATTTCCGCAACCGTAAACGAACTTGCAGGTCCGTTACTCGGCAACTTTATGTTTATGATACTTGCTATTGTGCTTTTGGTATTCGGACACGGACTTAATATGATACTGAATGTACTTTCGGTTATCGTTCACGGAATACGACTGAACACTTTGGAATTCTCCTCACATTTGGATATGTCCTGGAGTGGTCACAAATTTAAACCCTTTGAAGAATAAAATCTTATTATATATTGTTTATTAAAGGAGAAATAGTTATGAATTTAGGAAGTTTGGGAACAGCTTTGGCAATGGGTATTGCCGCAATTGGCTCTGCAATCGGTATTGGCATCGCCGGTCAGGCAGCTATCGGTGCTTGGAAAAAGTGCTATATGGCTAATAAAGCCGCACCGTTTATCTTAACCGTTTTCGCAGGCGCACCGCTTACACAGACCATCTACGGCTTTCTTTTGATGCAGCAGATGAAAGGCTCTTCTGCCGACCCCGCGTTTTTGCTCGGTTTAGGTATTGCTTCAGGTGTTGCAATGGCTCTTTCGGCTTACGTTCAAGGTAAAGCCGGTGCCGCAGGTGCTGACGCTTTGGCTGAAACCGGCAAAGGCTTTTCACAGTACATTACCGTTGTCGGTCTTTGCGAAACTGTTGCACTTTTCGCCCTTGTTTTCAGCATGGTTGCATTGGCATAATTACAACAAACAAAACATTAAAAAGGCAGTTCAAATTGAACTGCCTTTTTTACTTGCTATTTCACTTAAATATGCTATAATGATTATAGTTAAAATATAAAATTTAGGGGGATTTTATATGAGCAAAGTAGTAAACGAGCCTAAACACAAAAATGCACTTTTACAAGCTGTACGTGCACAGTTAGAACACCGAGCACATTGGTTATATCTTTTGTGCGATGAAGCAGGAAAAAGAGGCTTAGAGTGGGAAGATTTCGGTTCTGCCGCTGTTAAACGTTGCGGTTTGAGTCAGGGTGCTGATTTAGTCAAGAAAGGTAAAACCGACAGTTTGAAAGGTCTTAAAAAGACACTTTTCACAAAACCTGCACAATGGGTTTTTGAAATGGATGTAAAGGAAAGTACCGACGACACATTGTTTATCGACTTTCATTACTGCCCTCTTGTCAAAGCTTGGCAAAAAGCAGGTTGTACAGACGAGGAAATCGCAAAACTTTGTGATATTGCCATGTGTGGAGACCACGGTATAGGTGAATGTTACGGTTCTATATTAGAATTACCAAAATGCATTGCCAAGGGCGACGATATCTGTGCTTTGCGTTATAAAAAGGTTAAAAAATAATACATAAAATAATAAAAGACTCGGCATTTTAAGATGTCGGGTCTTTTATTATAGATGTTTAATACTTATTTGTATTTTTGAACAATTTTCTTCATTTCATCCCATTGTTCTTCCATTTCCTGTACCAACTTAAACTGTGTACGGCAACGGACAAGATTATGGTCCTCGTAAGCGGTCTTAAAATATGTATCACCGTCAATATAGTCGGCTAAAAAACGCATTCCGCACTCTAACGTCATCATCTTTGCGCCCTCGGGTAAGAGCATAATCTCACTCTCGGTCAAAGTACCGCCGCAACCCTTTAAGAAACCTCTTGTATAGGTTTCGAAAAGTTTAATATCAAAATGTACTTTATCGAGGTCACGTTCATCCTCAGCGGCAGTCGATGCACCGAAACGGATAGAATCACCGAAATCGTTAACCGAATAACCCGGCATAATTGTATCAAGGTCAACTACACAAACCGGTTCACGAGTGTCTTTATCAAGCATAACATTATTAATTTTGGTATCATTATGGGTAACACGTTTTGGCAACTCACCCTTTTTATGTGCTTCCTCTAAAACGGTTGTAAAATCTTTACGAGCCTTAACAAACTCAATTTCGGGTAATGCCGTGTCTGCTCTACCGGAAGCGTTTTTCTCAAGAGACTTCAAGGAGTTTTCATATCTTACGGGAGTGTTATGGAAATTAGGTATGGTTTCATAAAGGGTTTCAGCAGGATATTGACTCAAACGTCTTTGGAAAGAACCAAACGCAACAGCAGACTGATAAAAGTCATTATCGTCCTCCGGTAAATCCAGTGATACCGCATCACCAATGAATACAAACGCTCTCCAAAAATTACCGTAACCGTCGATGTAAAAACCCTTTTTATCCTTGGTTTTAATTACATTTAAGGTTTCGCGTTCAGGGTCTCCCCCGCTCTTAATAATAGATTCTCGCAAATACGAAGTAACACCGATAATATTATCCATTACCTGTTCAGGATATTTAAAAACATTATTGTTTATACGTTGGAGTATGTATTTTCTGATTTTACCCTCATGACGAAAACGAACTAAAAAAGTATCATTTATGTGACCGTTACCAAAAGGTCTGAAATCAACCAAAGTGCCCCAAAAGTTAAATATTTGAATAGCGTCTGCAACCATTATATTGCTGTTGTTTTTATTCATTATATAAAACTCCTGCCCTCTAAACCAACGTTATAATAACACACTACTCCGATAAAAACCGTCATAATTTAATATTATTTTTTAATTATAAAACACAACTTTAAAAAATTCAATAATATAATATTACATTCGTTAATAAAATAGTGAATTTTACTATAATTTAATAAAAGGGCGACAGAAGTCGCCCTTTTATTTTTTAAATTATTACTCGTCACAACCGCAACCGCAGTCACTGTCAAGACCGCAGGGGCGGGGCGGGAAGAAATCGTCTGTCGGGAATTTGATTTTGCGGAAAACATCGCACGGACTGTCAGAAGAATCATCACACTGCTTTTCAGGTACGCAGAAATCGTATACCGGAACTAACATCTGAACGTTTCTGATTAACTGAATAATGGTAAACAAACCTAATGTTACAAATACCGCCTTGCTACCTGAGTCATTGCACGGGTCGATACAACCACCGACTACTGAAGCAATATTTGCAGGGATAAATCCTGGTAAATCGCAAATGCAACGGCATTCACCGAGTCTTGCTGACAACGGAATGGGGTCAACAGCCTGCACAACACATTTGGGTGCATTTCCGCTTGTTACAGAATGGCGGTTGCAACCGTCATCGGCAATATACTCGTTAGAGAAAGTTTTAACACTACCCTCACTGCCGTAAAGAATTGCCTTTTTGTTATAGAAGCAAATACCCTTTACGGTTACGGGGCAGGTATGCGGTGCCGAGAAAACATCAAGGCAAACAATAAAGAAAAACGTTAAATCGCAGGAATAGAAGCCTCGGTTAAAGTTTACCTGCTCAACATCTATGTTAACATCCAAAACCTCGGCTGATTTGAGCCGTACACTGCAAGCATTGTTAATCAACTGTTGGTCAGATGGGCTGAAATACACCCTCATATCAGTTACACAGTCACGGTCACAGCAAGAATCATATACCCTACCTGCATCTATGCACACGGCCTCTTTAAATGATGTACAATCGGTAGGACAGTTTTGTTTAATATCTGCCATAAAAATCCTCCTGAAAATATTTTACCGAATAATGTTCGGTTTCCCTATATTTTATTCAAAAGTTTCAGTTGTGTTACTGAGGATTTTAACATAATTATAAGAGAGTCAAACATTTGACAAATGTTTCTTTTACGTATATAATAGAAATTTAGAAAGCAGGTGCTATAAATGACTGAGTTTATTGAAATTTTAAAGTCAATATTATACGGCATTGTGGAAGGTATTACCGAATGGTTACCTATAAGCAGTACCGGACACTTAATTTTGTTTGAGGACCTTTTTTGGAAAGAGTCTAACCCTGATTTTATGGAAATGTTCCGCGTTGTAATTCAACTTGGTGCAATTTTAGCGGTTATTGTAATGTACTTTAGAAAACTTAATCCGTTCTCTCCTAAAAAGGACTCTATTGCAAAACGTTCGACCTGGGAAATGTGGTTTAAGGTTATAATCGCCTGTCTGCCTGCCGCCATTGTGGGACTTCCCTTTGACGATGTGCTTGACAAGGTTTTTTATAACTTCCCTACCGTTGCCGTGACCTTAATTTTATACGGCATTGCGTTTATTGTTTTAGAGTCAATCAAACGCCCTGACCCCAGAATAAACGAAATATCCGAAATGTCTTATAAAACCGCTATGTTTATCGGTTTAATTCAGTTGTTAGCATTAATTCCCGGCACCTCGCGTTCCGGTGTTACCATTTTGGGTGCTATGGCATTAGGCTGTTCAAGAACAGTTGCGGCTGAATTCTCGTTCTTCTTGGCTATACCCGTTATGTTCGGTGCAAGCCTTTTAAAATGTGCTTCTTATGCCAAAGATATGCTCGACGGCGAGGCTTTAATGATTACCACAACCGAAATCACCGTACTTTTGGTCGGTATGGCGGTTGCGTTTATTGTATCGCTCTTGGCTATCAAGTTCTTAACCGAATACGTCAAGAAAAAGAACTTCAAGCCGTTCGGTTACTACCGCATTATTTTAGGTATAATACTTTTAGCCTATTTCTTCATTTTTATGTAAAGGACAAAATTTATGTTAATTTGTATTGACATCGGTAACTCTAATATTACAATCGGTGTATTTGAGGGTGAAGCCCTAAAATTTACCGCCCGACTTGCTACTGA
>JAZOQN010000004.1:0-6392 GCA_045656125.1 Acutalibacteraceae bacterium | reverse complement strand
TTTCGTTCAGTTATTCGAACTACACTCACGGCGGTAGTGAAGGTCACGAATACCGCAATGAGCATACATATGATAACAACCATTACGCAGGTTGTTATATATCCGTCACCACGTTTATTGCGCATCATAACCGCCTCACTTCCAATATCGTTCAGACAATCCCGATCTTGTTACAGATACTGTAATCGGAATTTTAAATATTCCAAGACCCTTAACGTGGGTTTCTTTTGAAATTGTTACCCACATTCGAGTACCAAGCTGAACTCGTCTATATGCTTCATTAAAATACTCATCAGCACCGTAATCGATATCGTAATAGTAGTATTCATCAAGGTTATACATATCGGCATTCCAGAAGTCCGTGTCGAACTCACCTGAATAGGTGGCCGATTCAATAAGGTCCTCTGCAATCTGATCCATTTCCACCTTCAAAGTAATGAAACTGAAAATGTTAATCGCAATAACCAATATCATAACAAAAACAACTACACCAACGCACATATCGATATAGCCTTCGCCTTTTCGAGAGGACAATACTTTTTTAATCATATATCGCCCTCCTTAACCGAACAATATGCCGATAGAAGACATTATCTGAGCAAGAATAACTACGATATAAATGAGCATAAAACAGAATAACAAACACATAGAAAGACGCTTTACCTTCTTGGGTACCTTTTGTGCTTGTAATCTTAACTGTTGACGCTGAATATCATTGAACTTCACAGCAAGTGTTGCCCAATACATTTCTGTTTCATCGCCACGAAGAATACCAATTAAGCCTCTGCAAACGTCTGACATTTGGGCAGAACCAACACGAGCTTCCAAACGAGTAATCGCCGCTTCATAGTTACCAGACTTCATATCGGCAACTGTGATTTCAAGTTCGTGTTTCATTTCTGGTCCCGCATTTTCTTTATAGCTATCAAGCATATAAAGAACATCACGGTTATGCTTTAAAGTCTTTTCAATAGTAAAGACTAATCGAGGCAACTCATATTCAATCTTAATACGTTTATTTTTGATTCTTCGACTAACAGATTTTACTTCTCGACTGTATAAGAAGATAGCCAAGAAGATGATTACAGGACACATAAGCGGGAAAATGAAGACTACGGGGATTGCAAATACACCGATAATAAGTGCTTTAACAATCGCATTTGCCTTGAACATTTCCGGACTGATATCCATTTGTGCGGTTCGTAGATCTGCTTCAAGTTGTGCTCGCTTGAACTCGTTGAGTTTTAAGTGCTTTGACAACCAGGTGGCAAGGCTTTTCAGCCAAACGTCAAGTCCTGATGTCTTGTCTTTCTGTTGCTTAGAAAGGTTCTCGACTGCTTTGGAGGTTTTAAGATACGGTATTGCATAAAGGTCAGCAAGGATATAAAAAAGGGCTACTCCGCAAAGAGCACCCACAATAGCTTGAATCATATTCTATTAACCTCCTTATCTTTTATATTCAATGGGTTTAGTGAACTTCATCATAAACAATGCGGTAATCAAGATTACAATTCCGCACACACCTAAAACTGCTTTACCTGCAGTTGTGAATAAGAGAGTATGGAACCAATCCTTGTTGAGAACATAAAGGAGAGGAATATTGCCAACAACAAGGGCAACCATCATCCAATACTCATTTCTCACAGAAGCCAACATTGTTTTAAGTTCACTGTTTACAACACGTACATCAGTAAGTTTGGCAACAACAGGCTGCAAGGTATCTTTCAAAGTTCTATCATCCTGGCACTGAATCAGCGTATCGCACCACTCTCTAAAGATTTCATTATCAACCTTTTCTCTGAGGTTGTATAACGCTCTTTTGATATTAGATGATACTGCAGTTGCATCGCCTTCAAACGCCAAGAAAACTTCACGCAAAGGCGGTTTGATATATTTAATATTTTCACGAACTGCCAAGAGAATATCATCATTTCTCATATAAGAAGTGGTGATAATAGAAAGAGATGTTTCAAGTTCTTCCTTCGTATGCTTTTCATAGTAAGAAAGCGTACTTGTGGTATAGAAGAACGGGAGCATTGCAAAAGCTACTGACAACACCGGTAAAAGGAATACGTTGTCAATTACAATCGACAATATCATACCTCCCGCAAAACCAACAAGAGAAAGGAAGCAAGCAATAGAAAACTGCTTGGATTTGCCCGTAACAGCAAGAGCCGTCTTCATTTTGATTAGGTTCTTATAAATGCCGTGCTTTTTCTTGTTGCCACGAATAGCACGCACCTTATCTCTAAGGCTGTCTTTGGGCGTAATGATTGCAATGAGATCATCCGTTACGTTTTCGGGGGTAAAGTTCATCAACAGAGCAATACCCACAATTAAGAGTACGGATGAAATTATAGGAAAGAACAATCATAATCAGCTCCTTTCGCCAAAAATTTATTCAGCGTGCTTTGAGGCACACCAAACTGCAATAGCTTTTGCTTGAGATGGTCGCTCATAATCTCAGGTTGTTCAAAGTAGCCGTCAATTACGAACTTATCGTTCTTAACCTCGTTTTTAGTGATGTTATAACGGAATAGCGTTCTATACTGTCTTTCTCCGTGAGAGTCAATTACACACTCAGAGATATCCATTATCTTTCGGGAATTATCTTCCAACTTATGGGCATAGACCACAATAGGAAAAGCCTGACCCGCCTGCATAAGAGAGGTGTTAAAGTTAATGGGGAATCTCTTTTGACAAAGCAGTGCTAAACGCATATGAGCAGCATCAGCCGCCGAAGCGTGAACAGTCGAAACTACCGTGTGTCCGGTAAGCGATGCTTCAACTGCTGAATAAGCTTCAGTATCACGCATTTCGCCTACAACAACGATATCCGGATTAAATCGAAGTGAAGCCACAACCAAATCTTCTTGGGTAATATCATAGGCTTCATTATCCGATGGACGCGAAAGTGTATGGACTACATTATTTACAACCTTTCCATCCTTTGTGCGAACCAAGGACAACTCACGAGAACCAGATTCGATGGTAAATATACGCTTATTGTCGGGAATTGAAGTTAGCAAGGCGTTAAGCAAGGTAGTTTTACCCGATGAAGTTGCACCTGCTACGACGAAAGAAACGCCGTATCTTAAACACATACAAAGGAAGTCTATCATCTTTTGTGTTGCGTTACCGCCTGCAACCAACTGTTCACGATTAACACGTGAAGGATGCAAAAGACGGATAGATACGCTGATACCTCTATCATCATCAACAAGTGGTTCTTTGAGTGCGGTTATACGGGTGTTTCCCGGCAAATGACCTTGCGACATTGGTGTTGCATTATCAATAATCATACCACTGTGGTGTAAGAGTCTTTTTACAATATCTACGGCATGCGTTGGATTATAAAAATGCTCAGTAGCTTTCTCAATATGACCATCTGTGTAAGTGATGGCAATATCGTCCCAACCATTGACATTGATTTCTTCAATTTCATCTTTGCCAAGATATTTTGTAAGAACAGAATACTCTGCCATTTCACAGTACAACTTATCTGCAAGCTCATTTGTTGTCATACCTTCAACCGCATATCCGTTATCTCTCAAATACTTTTCAATATAAGGTTTCAACTGACCAAACTTTCTGCTATCCGAAAGAGAAGCTGCATAGTTAGTGGAGATATATTCCTGAACTTTACTCAAAAGCGGTACAAAGGCTATTTTATTCGCCATTAAATCACCGCCCTTGCAAGATTAGAAATAACCTCCCTATACTTTCTATCTGTAAGTCTTTCGGAAAGGGTGCCCGTAATAGTCTGTTGCTTAAGCGCATGACTATATGGCAAAACATACTCGATTTTCTTGAAATGAGATTTAACCTCTTCAATGGGTAAGAACAAATCGTTATCCATAATGTTCATCACATATTCAGATTTATCAGCACAACCCAAAAAGGCATCGCCATTAGAACCGTAGTATGTCATACACTTTAAATCAGGAGTTACTGCAAGGATAACTTTGTCAGCCTCACGAATAGCGATAGAAGAAATCAGATCATCGTTATCACTTACGCAGTCGATGACAATATACTCAGCAATATCGCTCATACAACGGAAAAGATCTAACACCTTATCTTCGGTGGGTCTTGGATAAGTGTATTTGTTTTCACCGGCTTTAAAACCAAGGAAACCGAAATTCATCATCGTTTTTACAGTTACGATTTGTTTCATAACGTCTTCGCGATAAATGTCGGTCTTATCAAGTGTTTTTCCAATGGAATACAAATCGCTCGCTTTACAATGAGGGAAGATATATCCCATAATCGGCACATTCAAGTCAACCGAAAGAAAAAGCACAGATGTTTTCTTTGCGAAATAAAGCTCCTGAGCAAGTTTTAAGCCGAGTGTCGTTTTACCACTTTCAGGTGAACCACATACTGCAATTAACTTACTCATTTACATTACCTCCAAAGAATTTATCCTGCTTTTCAAGGAACTTATTAGCAGTTACTTTATCGCCACGATAAACCAATGCAGCCTGCATATCCGCATTTCCTTCATACTGTGCTAAGAGTTTTGCCTGTTTCTCGTTTACAAGAACAGTAATTGTGCTCGGCAATTCATAACTACCATCTTCGTTCTTAACAATAGAATCTTTATCGATACCGCCAGAGGTGGTAGTGGTAATTACCTTTACATATTTAAGTTCTGCGGGAATCATAGATTCGGTTGCATTTTTAGGTGTTACGATAATGCTGATAACATCGCCATTCTGAAGTTTTGCAGAAAGGCCAGCAGCGAAAGTATCAATCGTTACGCTTACCGCCATCTTACTACCGTTAAGAGATGCGAATACATCATCAGCGGTATTAGCTTCACCAGACACTTTTGCTTTAGTGAAATAGTCACCGGCAAAAAGATTGGATGAAGCAAATTTACCTACAACTTCGTTTTTCTTTACAATAACGCCGTTAGGCATAGTGTCGGTTTTAACCTTAACTTCTTCGATATCGGCTTCCGTGATGGGAGAACCTTGCTTGATATCTTTCGCAAGTCTGACAACCGACGTAGTATCACTCGTGAGGTTATTAACCACAGGAGCAATGACAAAGGTAATCGCAACAGCAAGTACCATACAAATAATTCCTATAATCGTTCTATTTTTCATTTAAATCCTCCTTAGATTAGATATACCGCTAAATATCCTGCGGTAAGATATGGAATGAGGGGAAACCCGCCTCGTCTTTTTTCTTTGTCTTTAAATGCGTTCAATAGTATCGCAATTAGCATACCGCCAACAAGGGCAATGATACCTCTCTCAAGTCCTAAGAGGAATGAGCAAGCGACTGCACATTTAATATCCGCACCACCAATATCACAGTTAGCGATAAGTAGTGTCATTAGCATAATTCCACCTACAAACATTGCCGAAACAATCATCATAGGAAGGTTTGCAAAATCGCAACCGATAAATGCCGCTATCACAATCATAACGTGAAGCCAATCGCTACATTCTCTTGTTCTGATGTCACTATAAGAGGATAATAGGAGGATAAGGCAGAATATAATACCTCGCACCGTGATAGCGGAACATCCAAAAAAATAAATAAGCAGCACTGTAAATGCTATTGTGATACCAATAAAACCGAGAGCCGTTTTGCCTTTGTTACCATCCCACTTATTGGCCGCAAATTTACTAACACAAAATGCGGCTAAGACAGTAAACGCAATAAGAATGAAAATGTTGGCTATAGCAAGCCAGTTATCAACTGAGAAATTAGATATATCCGGAATTACCGGGCGTATCATCATATTCATATAAGACCTCCTTTAAAGAAAAGCGGTGGGACACCGCTTTGAATGTCCCACCGCCTAATTAAATGTTATTAGCCTGCGTAGTTAAAGAGAGATGCGATCTTAGAAGATACGGTAGGCATAATAGTGGTGTTAAAGAGAGTGTAAAGCAGAGTGAGCAAGAGGGCACCGATTACTACGGCGATAAGGATCTTAACACCGGAATCAACATAGCCTTCTGCCTTGCGACTCATTACAGCAGCCTTAACAGAACAAACAGCGGACTTAGCCTTATTAGCAATTTTCTTAAACATAAACATTACCTCAAACTTTCTTTTAAATAAATTTCATTTACGGATGGACTACTGATTAACCGGCGTAGTTAAAGAGCTCGGTAATCTTGGTAGTTACGGTAGGCATAATGGTACCGTTAAAGAGCAGATAGAGACCGCCGAGCAAGAGGGCGCCGATTACTACGGCGATAAGGATCTTAACACCGGAATCAACGTAACCTTCAGCCTTATGGCTCATAACTGCAACCTTTGCGGTAGACACTGCGGACTTAACCTTATTAGCGAATTTCTTAAACATAAACATTACCTCAAACTTTCTTTTAATTAAATTTCATTTATGGGTGGACTATTGATTAACC
>JAZOQN010000003.1:0-13485 GCA_045656125.1 Acutalibacteraceae bacterium | reverse complement strand
CCCTTGTTTTGGCAATGACATAAGACTTATCAAAGCCAAGCAAGCATTAAAGTAAAACAAAAAACCGACTGCATCAAAATGCAGTCGGATTTACTTTGTTCACATTAGTCTGCTACATAAGGAAGCAATGCAACATAACGTGCACGCTTAATAGCAGTGGTGAGTTCACGCTGGTGAGCAGCACAAGTACCGGTCACACGGCGAGGAAGAATCTTTGCACGCTCAGAAATAAATTTACGGAGCTTTGCAACATCCTTGTAATCAATAAACTCTGCACGGTCTACACAGAAGTGGCAAACCTTCTTTCTGGGTTTGCGGTGCATGGGTCTTTCGTTCTTTTCCATTTAAGGCGACCTCCTTTAAAAATAGTAGAAACCTTATATTCAAGGCATTTAATTTTCTTTAGAACGGTAAATCGTCATCCGATGCGATTTCACTGAAATCACCGGAATCACTGTTCGAGAAAGACTGCGGAGCAGCCTGAGTTTCTGCAGGAGCAAAACCACCTGCATTACCACTGTCACGTTTGTTTTCAACAAAGTGAGCATTATTTACAACAACTTCATAGGTTGTACGCTTATTACCGTCTTTATCGGTAAACTGATTCATACGAAGTGAACCTTCAATGCCGATACGTTGACCTTTTTTGAAATAGGTGGTAATAAATTCAGCAGTCTGACGCCATGCAACAATATTGATGAAATCAGTCTGTCTGTCTTCTCCTGAACGGTATGCACGGTCTACAGCAATAGAAAATCTTGTCACAGAAATGTTTGAATTTGTGTGACGAAGCTCGGGATTGTCGGTCAATCTACCGACCAAAACGACAACATTCATTTAATGTATCCTCCCAAAATTATTTAGCAATGACCATAACTCTAAGAGCACCGTCGGTAATCTTTGCTACACGGTCAAGCTCTGCAGGGAAAGTGGGTACGCTTTCGAAAGATACGATAATATAGTATCCCTCGGTTTCGTCGTTGATAGGATATGCCAAACGGCGCTTACCCCAATCATCAACGTTTTCAACGGTACCGTTCTCTGCAACCAAAGCCTTGAACTTTTCTACCAAAGCGGTAGTAGCCTCCTCACCGTTTGCAACGGAGAAAACCATAGTTGCTTCATACTTGTTAGTAACCATTTCGTTTACACCTCCTTTTGGACTTATGGCACTTGACACTATTCAAGTGCAAGGAGCTATTTACATAGTAATGCTCAATAGCACAAAACATTATAACAACAACATTCCAAAAAGTCAAGGATTATTTTAATATATAAAAACAAGGGACGCTAAACTCAGCGTCCCTCAATCTATTTTTAACCTATTTTAATTCCGTAAACCTTTTGACCTCGGGTACCTATTACCAGCATATCGTTAAACACCGCAGGAGAAGCCTCAATATTGCTTCCCAAATTAATTGAATTCAAGGTTTCTCCGGTTTTACCGTTGATAAACTTAACGTTACCACCGCTATCGCAAAGAATAAGGTATCCGTCACCGTTTTCGTCATATAACGCAACAGGTGAACTCCACGAATAACGGCTCATTGTTTCTTCCCAAACTGTTTCACCTGTTTCGGTATTAAGCGCTACAAGTAAGCCTTTAGAATAACCGTTGATTTTGGCTATTGGATAAATAACCAGACCTTCTAAATTTGTGCCGTATTTACCCAAAACCGGCGAGCCTAACACACCGCCCGAAACCAGCTTATCATAGTTTATACCTTCAAAGCACTTCTCCCAGACCTTAGCACCGGTCGAAGCGTCAATCTTAATGATATAACACTTATCCCCTAACCTCTCGGTAGAGCAAGCAGTATAAAGATATCCCTTGCCGTTTTCCCAAGAGAAAACAGGAGTTGCATTGGTATCATCATGAACCTTTTGAGCCCATTTGAGTTTCATTGTGTTAACGTCAACACAGAAGAGCATACCGCTGTTATCGGCAACATAAACGTAATTTTCAACCAACACAGCACTCGACTCATATCCATAAGTTCCACCCAAAGAGGTCTTATACCTTGCCATTACGGGTTCTGAAGGGTCAATTGACAGTGTACCTGCTGCCTTATCATATTTAGTATTGAGTTTTATTGTATAAAGAAGTCCGTTTTCACCCGGCCAAATTAACGTATCTGTCTCGGCATGAACTAACGGTGAAGAGTCAAATGCACGCCACGGACGCAAGTTGTAACTTTCACTATGCCCGCGTTCGTACATAATTGAACAATCCAAAAGATTGATTATAAACATTCTCGGATACTTGCCTTCTGCGGTTTTGTCACCCGAGCCAACGTACATTATGGGATAACCGCGCGGGTCTAACGCACCGGCACCCTTAAACGCCATACCCATATTAAGCGGGTCGCGGGTGTAAGAGCCATCATCTAAATCATAAAAGTAAATTTTACCGCTCATTGTGGCATAAATAACCTCTACTAAGTCCTTTTTAGACTTCTTTTCGTCATAAAGGTTCATTATGTTTTTAGTATCCTCATCCCACTGAACGATTAACGGTTGACCCGTCCAACCCGAGCCCGTCCAAGAACCGCTGTCAGCTTTGGGCATAGAGCCGGTTTTCATTTCCCAAATTTGAGTAAGGGTTTTATTGGTTAAATCAGCACTGCCGTAAGTCGCACCGGTACGGTAGTTATCGCCTCGGAAAGTTGCAACACCCGGCAACGAAAAATACGGTGTTTTATTGGGGTTACCGAAACTGATATTACCCTCACGCTCGAAAGAGCTTGTAATGGATTTATTTTTAATAATTTCCCACTTGACTTTCCAATTGTTTGGGTCGCTTTCTTCAACATTTGCAACTGTACCAAGAGTTCCGTCGGGAATCTTGACCAAAGGCATATCGTTACTTGAGGAATCTGACGATACATCCGAAACCAACGAACTGCTTTCATTTGTATTGGGGTCGGGAATTTTAACACTCGGTGCAAAAATTAAACACAAAATAGAAAGACAAAGAGTCACTGCCGTTGCGGTATAGCCAACACCGACAACTGCCTTACGGGTAAACTTTAATTTGCGATGTACACCTGCGGCTTTTTTCTTTTTAACAAAAGCTACTGTAAAATATATACTCTCAAAAAGCAAAACAGCATCAACAACAAACACCGCAATCAAGCAAGGCAACATTAACTGACGGCTTTCGTTAACAAAAGCTACCAAAGCCGTAATGCACAATGCCGCGCTCAACAGTGCTGTATAAACAATTGTCATTAATCTTTTCATTTTGCACCTCTGATTTTGAAAATCTTTTATTTTCAACCTATATTATACATTATACACTCTCAAAATTCAACAACCAAACTGACCTAAACCGAAAAATCATATTTTTTCACTATAAACTGACAAAGGTACTTGAAAAACTATCAAAATATGATAAAATAAAGTGTAAATCATTTATTTAAAGGAGTTCCTTATTATGTCAAAAGAATTTTTAGTTGAAGTATCCGCACGTCACGTTCACGTGACTAAAGAAACCCTCGAAACCCTTTTTGGTGCAGGCTATGAGCTTACCCCTAAAAAAGACCTTTCTCAACCCGGACAGTTTGCCTGCGAAGAAAGAGTTACTGTTGTAGGCTCTAAAAAAGAACTTGCAGGTGTTTCTATCCTTGGTCCCTGCCGTCCAGCAGACCAGGTTGAGTTGTCTGCTACCGATGCACGTGCTATCGGTGTTGTAGCTCCCATTCGTGAGTCGGGTGACGTTGCAGGTTCAGGTGCTTGCAAACTCGTAGGTCCTTGCGGTGAGGTTGAACTCAAAGAGGGCGTTATGGTTGCAAAGCGTCATATACATATGACCCCCGAAGATGCTGAAGTTTTGGGCGTTAAGGATGCTGAAATTGTCAGCGTTAAACTCGATACCAAAGACCGTAGCCTTATTTTCGGTGATACCGTTGTTCGCGTAAGCCCCAAATATGCTTTGGCTATGCACGTCGATACCGACGAAGCTAACGCAGCCGCTATCCCCGGAAGCTGTATGGCTACTATCGTTAAATAATTGAAGCCTTTAGGACTTTATCTGCACGTTCCGTTCTGTTTGTCTAAATGTGCTTATTGTGACTTTTATTCTTACAGAGCGGACGAGCATACCTTTGACTGTTACACCGACACACTTTGTGAACATTTAAAGTTGGCGGGCAAACAATTAAACCGTCCTGCCGATACACTTTATATCGGTGGCGGAACACCAAGTCTTTTAGGCGGTGAGCGAATTGCACGTTTAGTCACTACCGCGAAAGAAAACTTCGGTTTAAACAATGCCGAAATTACTGTTGAATGTAACCCTAAAGAGCATTTGGCAGAGGATTTTCGTTTAATGGCAAAGGCCGGTGTAAACCGTTTGTCATTAGGCGTGCAATCGGCGGTTGAAAATGAACTCAAGGCACTTTCCCGCAGGCATAGAAACCAGGACGTTATACGCTCGGTTAAAGATGCCAAAAATGCAGGAATTCGCAACATTTCACTTGATTTGATGATAGGAATACCTCATCAAACCTTTGAATCGTTAAAACAGTCGCTCAGATTTTTGCTTTCTTTAGAGCCAACACATATTTCGGCGTATATCTTAAAAATTGAGCCGAACACTCCGTTTGGACTGGCTGATGTTTCAACACTTGACCTGCCTGACGAAGACAAAACGGCTGAAATGTACTTATATGTGTCGGATTATTTAAAGCAAAACGGGTTTGAGCATTACGAAATTTCCAATTTTGCGAAACCCGATTACCGTTCACGTCACAACACAAAATATTGGTTGTGCCAAGAGTATTTAGGGTTAGGCCCTGCGGCGTATTCATATTTGAATGGAAAACGGTTTAGTTTCAACCGTGACACTGAGCAGTATCTCACCTCTCCTAAAGTTACATACGACGGTGAAGGTGGAGATTTTGAGGAATACGTTATGCTTCGCTTAAGATTAAGTGACGGTATTGACCGAAATGAACTCGAAAAGCATTACGGCAAGCAAAAGGCAGATTTCCTTTTTAAAAAGGGAGAAAATTTAAAAAATTCGGGGTTAATTAACTTATCCGACAACCATTTAAGTTTGACGGTTAACGGATTTTTGGTTTCCAATGCAGTTATAGGTAAACTGCTGTTTTAAATTAAATATGAGGTGAAAAAAAATGAAAAAGTTTTTTGCAGATTTCAAAGCATTTATCAGCAAGGGTAACATCCTTGATATGGCAGTCGGTGTTGTAGTCGGCGGTGCTTTCAGCAAAATCGTATCCTCTTTGGTTGCCGATATCATCAACCCGCTTGTTGGTCTTGCTACCGGCAGTGTTCAGTTGTCCGATATGCAGTGTATTCTTCAACCTGAAGTCATTGACGAAGTTACAAATGAGGTTATTCAAGCTGAAATCGCACTTAAATATGGTAACTTTTTACAGATGGTTATCGACTTCCTCATTATAGCATTCTCAATTTTCGTTATTTTGAGAATTATGATGAATGCACAGAAGAAGTTAGAGTCTTTGAAGAAAAAGGAAGTTGTTGAAGAAGCACCCGCAGAGCCGACAACCAAGGTTTGTCCTTTCTGCCAGAGTGAAATTTCCATTAAGGCAGTAAAGTGCCCGCACTGTACTTCTAAACTTAAAGATTAGTATCATCAAAAATGCAATTTAATTTTTCAAAGTTATCATCTAAAATTAAAACCGAGCTGACGCTGAAAAGAATTTTCTTTATAATCGTCGGCTCGGCGATTTTTACATTCGGTATACACAACATTCACTCGCGCGTGGATATTACAGAGGGCGGTATAATCGGACTTATGCTTTTAATCGAGCATTGGACCGGTCTGTCCCCTGCTGTTATTACGCCAATTTTAGACTGTTTGTGTTATCTTTTAGCGTTTAAGTTTTTAGGCAGCGGTTTTATTATTGTTTCGGCCGTTTCAACTGTAACTGTTTCCTTGTTTTATAAACTGTGGGAATTACTACCGTTTATGTTGCCCGATTTAAGTGATTTTCCGTTGTTGGCTGCGGTTTTAGGTGCTATATTTGTCGGCGTAGGCGTTGGACTGATTATTCGCTGCGGCGGTTCAAGCAGTGGTGACGACGCTTTGGCGTTAATTATCTCGAAAATCACTAAATGCAAATTAGCTTTCGCGTATATGTTAGCCGATTTCACTGTTTCGGCTCTATCACTGACATATATCCCCTTAAAACGCATAGTTTTTTCGCTTATAACCGTAACACTGTCGTCATTATTGGTTGAGTTTGTGCAAAAATTCAAACTGCAAAAGAAATAAGTTTTATTTAACTCAAAAAAGGGTTGACAAGTTTCATTAGTTATGTTAAAATCTTTAAGCGTCAAGAAAGACGGCGATAAAATCACCGTTTGATTTCACGTATACGGAGAGGTATCGAAGTGGTCATAACGAGGCGGTCTTGAAAACCGTTTGGGGGCAACCCCACAAGGGTTCGAATCCCTTCCTCTCCGCCATTTAGGTTTTACCTGCTTTTGCAGTAAAATAAATAAAGAACTTTAATGTTCAACAATTTGGAGTAGTACTCAAGTTGGTGAAGAGGTACCCCTGCTAAGGGTATAGGTCGGGTAACCGGCGCAAGAGTTCAAATCTCTTCTACTCCGCCAAACTGAAACCCCGCAGAAATGCGGGGTTTTCCTTTTGTTATGCGGTTTTCCTGACTTTTTTATGTTGAATTTTAATGATAAAAATTAACTACATTTTAACTAAAATTGCACACATTTAACATTTACTTCACACGAAATTTCACACAAAAATAAAGCCCTCTGTAAAGGAATAATCCAATACAGAAGGCTTTTCGTTTGTAATTACAAAAGTAATGACTTTAATAATTACTCTTTTACTTCCGGCAGACCTGCAACGCTAGTCAGCAAGGAAACAATTCCTGCCAGGACGGCTGTGCCGATGACGGCACCCCAACCAACCTCAGCAATGCTAATACCAACCGGTATCATTGCTACTGCGGTCTGTGCGGTAGTTTTCAACGCACGAACACTTGCGGCCTTAATCCATTTAACAAAACTCTTTTTCATAATTTTTCTTCCTTTCTATTTGTGAAAATCTTCAAGGTCCTCGATTCTGTGATTTACCACTTTTATTTCTTCGTCAACCACAGCCTCGTGTTTTTCTAACCTATACACCCGTTCAATAACATTGTTATGTTTTTCAACCTTTTGTTCAAGTTGACTGATACGGTAGTTAGTTAATTTATTAGCAGTAAGTATACCTGCCAACGAACCTGCAAGGGTTCCTACCAATGATAACACTGCAACGATTATAACCTCGTTCACTTATTACACCCCCAAAATACGCTTCCAGGTGTTGATTCCTACACAACCGTCAGCAACCAATCCAAAACGTTCCTGCCATTCTATAACAGCCTTTTTGGTATCTTTACCGAACTTACCGTCAACCTTTACACCAACTGCAGTCTGAACTAACTTTGTGAGATTGCGGTACTTGTATGTAAGACGCTTTTTACAAATAGCCTTTGTAGCTACCGCCTCACACTCTTTACCCCAAATGCCGTCTACTTTTATATCAAAGCCGTCAGCCTTTGCCGATTTTTGCCAAGCAAGAACGGTTGCATTTGTTTTTATTTCAGGAGTGCCACCAAAAGTTGTACGTTTTTCTTGAGCGTGACCAAACCAAAAGCCTTTTTTGTCACGTGTATCAATATGAACGAAATGTCCGTCCTTTGAAGTATCGTATAATCCGATACCTTTAACACCGATACTTTCAACGTATTTAGCAACCTCTGCAGGATTAACACCTTCAATTGTAATGTCAGCCGCCATACCTTTTAAATGCAAACTTGACTTAACACCACCAACTTTAGGATTGTGTATTTCACATCTGTACGAACTTGAGATTTTTACAGGCTTACCAAAATGGTCGCGGATATTCTGTAGGTGTTCAATCAATTTTTCATCAATTAAAGTTTTACTGCAACATTTCTTCCCGTTACAGTCAAATTCTGTAGACTTGAAATTAGTTGAAAGTTGAACCTTAACGCCTTTTTTATATTGCTTAATTGCCATGTTATATTACTACCTCCTGATTTACATTACAACACCGCTATCAAATACTTCGGCATAATTCATAATATAGGCACCCGAATTTATTGCATAGTCAGCAATTGCCTTCAAATCCGATTCCGAACACCACATACTATCTGTTCCGCCGTTGCCTATCTTATGGAATACAAGAATAAGCCAAGCACCTGATGTTACCGCCCTGTCAATGTATGATTTCACCGTGTCAACAGGCATATAACTTGCACCTACTCCCGATACGGCACGAATTCTGTATCTATCGTCAGGAGGATATGACTCAAGCGGAATGAACGAAGCAATCGTTCTACAAGAGTCAAAATACCCTTTTGCGAGTTGCACCACTCTATCAGGGAACATTCCATTAGGATATGCCATGTGTTTGCCTTCACCAAGTCCATTTTCCTTTAAGAAACTTTGGATATTTTCCCAATAAGCTTTCAGACTCTCTTCTGTCCACGCAGCATCAAAACCGCCTCGCTCCGATTCGGGGACTGTATCCGTTATGAACGCAGGGTGACCGTGCACCTCGATATTTGCACCATAATGGTTTACGAGTTCTTGGAGTTCAGAAACACTCAAGCCGTCATCGTTTGCTGGTATGATGTGGAATATTGTTCCCGTGATGCCCTTTTCGGCAAGTAGTTTGATACCTGTGTACTGCGATTTGTAACCATCATCAAAAGCAAATGTGACTATACCATTTTTCAATGCTTTCGGTCTCAAACCGATATACTGCAAATTCCAATCGACAGCACCCTCGGATGACATTACGTAAATATCTTTAATTGCACCAAAATTAAGGTTTGTATTTCCGTAACTATAACCCATCTGCGGAATGACGATTTCTTGCCAATCAGTAGGGATAGTCCCATCTGTACCTCTTATTAATTCATAAATAAGTAATCCACCTGCTCCTAAATCACCAATTCTCACTTGAAGTCTTGCATTTTGTGCAATAGAATTGATACGAAATTTAATCACAAGGTCATTGTTCAAAAGGTCATAGGTGTGTTTTGTGCATCTCATTTGCTTATCGCAACGCAACGATTGAGAACCAAGAATAAAGTTCGTTGTATCAACTGATACAAGAGTGCTATCGTTATTAGTGATAGTCCAATCGCTTGCCGTTTGGCAATCGTTAATAATTCGTGTAAATGGCTTGTGTTTAGGAGAAACAAAATGTGCAACAGGAATAGAACCCTCAAGAGAGTCCACCTTATTGTCAATTTCAACCATCTGTTCTTCTAATGCGTCAATGCGAGATGTTCCAATGGTAACATCGCACACATAGTCTTCGGGCGTTACCCGACCCCAATCCGCTGACCTGGCAGAAATAAAGCAGAAGCCGTCATATTCAGAAATATATACGGTGTCAGTGGTGATGTTGCCTATGTCTTTGAGATGTTGAACAACATCGGCAAAATTATCAACGCTTTCTATATGCAAAGTCACATTCATACCGTTTGGTTTTATATCAATCTTGTCACCAATTTTCACAGGCACAGGAGTCGCAAGGGTAATCCAACTATTACTATTTGCAATACCTGTGCCAACGGTTTGCATACCATTGACGAAATCATCAGCGTAGAGTGACTTTTGCCCTGTGAGTTCTTCGACAATTTTCGTTACGGCTTTTTGCGACATCGCATCCGCTTCGCTATCGCCAGTGGTCTGCACAACATTGACATAGCCAGCATCACCCTTGTCACCTTTCTCGCCTTGGACGCCTTTAAGTGAAGCAAGCCATTCGCTTTCAGTACCAACAAAGCCATTTTTAACTGCGATAGCATAAGCTGTGACTGCTCCCAAATTCTTTTTAGTCATATTTTACCTCCAGTTCTCCGTTACTGTTGATTTCGAAATCAACATCATCGGTATTTCCACCATAAATTATTAAATTTCCATCTTCAACATCCGCATAAAGATAAGATGTTTCGCCTTTATCACCTTTATCACCTTTATCACCTTTATCGCCTTTATCGCCTTGGACTCCTTGGTCTCCTTTATCACCTTGCTCGCCCTGGACTCCTTGGTCTCCTTTATCACCTTGCTCACCTTTCAAGGATGCAAGTTGCTCTTCAGTGAAATCATCATATGTGAACGGCTCACCTTGGTCACCTTTATCGCCTTTATCACCCTTTTGACCGTCTAAAACTTCTGCAGTATGAACAGTGCCATTTTTATCTGTGATAGTAATAATAGATTTATTATCATTCTTTTCAACGGTTGCAGATAAATTGTCAACTTCATCTAAAGCAACTTTCAGCGTCTCAGCGACATCAGCAGAATCGTCTGCTGCTTCTTTTGCCCTTTCCGCACTATTTTTTGCCGATTCAACCAACACCGACAGACTTTCTCTTGCATCCTCCTCAACTTGTGAACCGTCAGGACGGCTCATAAGCCTTAAAACCGCCGGGAACGAATACAACTCCATCTCAGTAGAATCATTAATTATCTCGGTAATAACAAGAAATACTTTAATATTACCGCCGTGCCTGGTTATCCATTCCTCCAGCATATAACCGCAAGATTTTTCCGTTAACTCCTGCGGTACGGTTGAATCCATAAATCCACTTCCATCGTAACCGTCAAAGCGGTATACCACACGGTTGCCACCGTTCTGTGAAAGTATGCTTTTAAAAAGCTCTTCGTCTAAATTAAACGAAAGCTTCGTAGCGTTATGTTCGCCCATAATACCGCCAAACTGCTGTGACTGTGGCGTTATACCGTCTTTAGTAACGGTATACTCAATTGTTCTTATTGCCATTTTTGACCTCCTTTAAATTTGCTATATGAAATATGCCGAAATAAATTTTAAACTATCACACCCCTAACAAAATCCGAACACAGTTTAATTGTCTCCGGGAAGTGGCTTTTATAAGAAGAGCGTTCGATTTATCACCGAACGCCCTACTTAAACTACTTATTAACTTGATTGATGTAATACTCAACTGCATCTTTAGAGGTTTTAAACTTAAGTTCATTTTTAGATAAAAGATATTCCTCTATGATACGCTTTTTTGCCTTACTGTTAAGCTTGTTGTACATACTCTCGGTTAATATCGGTCTGCCGTTGGTATTTTTCCCTACCATCGAGGATAAGAGCTCATAATCATATTCACTCGCAACCACTTCCACTTTAGCTAATTTGGTTGAATAATCATATATTTCCGTTACAACCTTTACTTTTTCCTCATCTGTGAGCTTGTTATATTGCTTCGATTCAAAAAGAATCTCGAGCATATCTCGGCTGTTATTACCAAGCTTACGTTGATAGTCAATTTTTTGCTTGGCGTCAAAACTGTATTTGTGCCCTTTAACCGTAATACTGTTAGGTGCTACTCTCGGCATAACAGTTTTGTCTCCGGTACTCTTATAAAGCTCGTAAATCTCCTCAGCGACCTTTCCTGAACTTTCAGGATAATCATTCCAAGGCTGTGCAAACGCTTTCCACGGGTCTAAATACTGGTTGTTTTCGACCGTTTCACCAAGAACATTAACCTGCTCGGGCAATAACTGCCTCAATCCCGGTATTTTAGCAATGATTTTATTAATCGAACTTTGGAACTCGTCTGTTGGTTCGTATGTCACACGCCTTTTATCATCAATAAAGCTTGCCACCTGCGAGGACCATTGAGGAATAAAGGTTGCAGGGTCATTTATTGCTGCTATAAGTAAAGCTTCAATAAGACTATCCTGTGCGAATATATCCTGAAATCCCTGCAAAAACGATTGTTCACAAAACACATTGCCACCGGTAAGCAGTGCATTGTAAACATCATCAAAAAATCCATTGGATTTATTTTTGCTGTTTTCACTGTACTCGGCAACAATAGCAAGAACTGAACCAAACGGCTGCATCCAATCATAAGTAACGTTGTGACCGAACACGTTAATTGAATACGGCGGTATTCCGACAATATACTTTTCGAAATTTGAAACATCCTTGTCGTCGTCACCGGCACCGGAAAGCTTAACGACTCCCATTGCGGCACCAAAGCCAACCAAGGCATAAACTATTGTTCCTACAATAGCATTACTCAAAGAACGAACTGCTTTCTTTTGCATTTGCGGTGTAAATCGTCCTTTTTTTATTGCCTCACTCATCTTATAAAAGTCAGTGCCGGCTGATATAAAGCCTAACGGAGAAAAATCAATTATTGCTTTGGAAATATTCGCAGGTGTTTTGGTGAACTTAGTAATCATATCACCTAAACCATAGGAAGTGCCGGGCAAATGTGCTAAATTACACGTGGCTTTAATTTTAGCAACTGACCGAGCCAACATACTATCGTCCTGCCAAGTTCGTTGTAAAGCTTCTGTCTTAGCAATCTCAAGCATATCCATTGTCGGTGTATCAGTGCCGTTTAACTCTAATTGCCTGTTAAGAGAATTATTAAACCACATCTCATAAAACGGACGGTCACCGGCTTCAAGACAGAATGAAGTAAAACTATCCATTTTATTTAAGAATTTTGCAATATCATTTAACTGCTTTGCCAACACACCGTTGTGATGCTCATTAAAGTTTTTAGCACTCTGTGGATTGACTTCAAAACGGTTTAATTCCTCTTGCTTAGTATGGATGCCTCGTTTAAAATCGTCATAAGATTCATATAATCCCTTACCAAAAGCCTTAGCACTGCCTTTTGTTTTAAAAGTGCCTGTTGTTCTTACACCTGTTTTCTTTGCAATCAGCTTATCAATACCTGCCCCAAAGAAATCTGATGTTATATAAACCGGCACCATCGAAGCATTACCGACGACATTTCGAATATTTGTCTTAATGTTTAACAACATTGACATACGTTGCAGCGCTCTTATCGCTTGACCGGAATCAGGTGGTATCTTGTCTTGAATTCGTGTGCATATTTCAGCAAGAAGTATAGCCTTTTGACGTGTACCGTCCTCAAGCAATGCGGCTTGTAACGTTCTACGGCGGATAAACTCAATATCCTCAGCATTAAGTTTAAGTTCCTTTTTGTTTTTCTGCACCCAACGGTTAGTTTTACTTTCAATCATCGCCTCAAAAGCCTTATCTAACTCTTTTTGAGCGTATGTAACCATACTATCAGGATTAAATCTACCTAAAATAGAGAATATTTGCACCTGTTGACCGCTTGCAGTTCCCCACTCACGTACCTTTTCAGCGAAAGCAATTGAACCCTCATAATCGCCGACTCTCTGATAACGGTCAATAAGAATAAGACCGGCAGCAATATCGATAAGACTAACTTCATTAGGTTTTGCAAATTTAAGTCGTTCAACATAACCGGTTCCGCCGTCATCCAAAGCCTTGCAAGCCTTTGACAGAGTCTCTTTGTTGGTAGTCGCACCATAAGATTTTACCCAAGAGTCATTTGTGATATCACTCTTGAATCTATCGTCAAAAATATCCGACCCTTTTAAACTTTCGTAAACATTACTCTG
>JAZOQN010000002.1:0-4718 GCA_045656125.1 Acutalibacteraceae bacterium | reverse complement strand
GATTTTCTTTGCAAATTCTTTTGTTTTATCTCTTAAAATGCTATCAGCCAAAGTTATCACCTCTAAATCCATTATACATAAAAACTGATAGTCTTTCAAGTTATATTCCGACTTTGTCGGAGTGATATTATTGCCTTGCGGCAATAGTGTTATTGAAACCTTGCGGTTTCAGTGGTATTTTATTCGCTCCTAAACTCGCGAAGCGAATAACACTCGGCGGTAGCCGAATATCACTGCGAAGCAATACAACTCGCCTTTGGCGAATAAAACTGGCGTTGTATCCTTACGGGTACAACGCCTTCACTGCGGTTTTTTGTTTTTTATTATTCTTCTATGGTTTCTTCGATGTCGGTATCGTTATCCTCAACCTCATCAGGTCCGCCTACGTCTCCTGCGTCAGCCTCGGCGGCTTCTGGGTGGTCGGTAACCTCTTCACTATCATGGGTAGCGGTAGCAATTGACAAAATCTTTTCGCCTTGCTCTGTTCTTACCCTCATTACCCTTACACCCTTTGCAGGACGTGAGAATCGGCTGATTTCCTCAACCGGAACGCGAATAATGATACCGCTTGAAGTAATCATAATAATATCGTCATCATTATCAACCGCAACAATCTCGGCAACATCGCCGTATTTAGCAGTTCGGTAGTTGGTAAGACCCTTACCGCCACGGGTTTGTGTACGGTAATCGTCAAAGCTCGAAATTCTTCCGTAACCGGTTTCGGTAACGGTAAGGATTTCCTTACCTTCCTTACATACGAGCATACCGATAACCTCGTCACCCTCGCGAAGTCTGATTGCTCTTACACCGCGGGCAGTACGTCCCATTTCACGAGCCTGATTTTCATTGAACCTAATCGAGAAGCCTTTTTTGGTTGCAACCATTAACTCCTCGTCGCCGGTAGTACGGCAAACATAAGCCAACTCGTCATTCTCGTCGATATTAATTGCAATAATACCGGTCTTGCGGACATTTTTAAATGCCTCAATCGAGGTACGCTTGATTGTGCCATTTTTGGTAATCATACATACATAGAACGGGTTTTCAAGGTCAATCTTATTGTCAAGCGGTAAAATATTGATAATCTTTTCGCCCGACATAAGCGGTAAAATGTTGATTAAGTTCATACCCTTTGAGGTACGGCTACCCTCAGGAATTTCGTAAGCCTTAATTCTATACAAACGTCCCAAGTTACTGAACATCAACACATAATCGTGCGAAGAACAGGTAAACATATTTTCAACAATATCACCCTCACGGGTAGTCATACCGGTAATACCCTTACCGCCTCTATGCTGGGTAGAATAGGTGTCACTCGGCAAACGCTTAATGTAACCCTCAACCGTCTTGGTCAGGATACATTCCTCATTAGGAATAAGGTCTTCAATATCAACCTCACCTGCAACGTCACTGATTTCGGTACGTCTGTCATCGGCAAATTTATCGCGGAGATTAAGGCTTTGAGTTTTAACAATATCGAGAATTCGAGCCTTTGAACCCAAAATCTCCATGCAATCCTTAATAAATGCCAACTTTTCGTCCAACTCATCCAAAATCTTCTGCTTTTCCATATTGGCAAGCTTACCTAACTGCATCTGAACGATTGCGGTAGCCTGAATATCATCAAAATCAAAACGCTCGCAAAGATTTTGTTTTGCAGTATTAACATCGGCACTGCTACGGATAATGGCAATAACCTCGTCAATAAAGTCAAGCGCTTTTTTGAGTGCCTCTAAAATGTGTGCTCTTTCCTGAGCTTTTTTCATTTCATAACGGGTTTTACGCTCAACGATTTCACACTGGAAGTCGATATTATTCTGCAACATCTCTTTCAGTGTCAAAATCTGCGGTTTGCCGTTAACAATCGCGATTAAGTTAGCACCAAATGTGGTCTGAAGCTCGGTATAAGAGAAAATTTTGTTTAAAACAACCTGCGGATTAGCGTCGCGCTTTACGTCAACGACAATTCTGATACCACCGTCACGTTTAGAAGAATAGTCAACAACATCATCAATGCCTTCAATTCTCTTTTCGGCGGCTAAATCGTAAATTTTCTTAACAAGCGCTTCTTTTCTGACCTTATAAGGAATTTCGGTAATAACAATTCTGAATTTACCGTTGGATAATTCCTCAATTTCGGTCTTACCGCGGACAATAATTCTACCCTTACCAGTAGCATAAGCGGCACGGATACCGCTACGACCCATAACAATACCGCCGGTCGGGAAGTCAGGGCCTTTAATATACTCGCAAAGTTCGGGCAAATCGGCTTCGGGGTTGTCGATAAGACAACACATAGCGTCGATAACCTCGCCCAAGTTATGAGGAGGAATCTCGGTAGCCATACCAAAGGCGATACCGCTTGAACCATTAACCAACAACTGCGGGAATCTTACGGGTAAAACGGTGGGTTCTTCCAAACGGTCGTCATAGTTAGGTACAAAATCAACAGTTTCCTTTTCGATATCATCAAGCATCTGCAAGGAAAGTCGATTCATTTTCGACTCGGTATAACGGTAAGCAGCGGCCGGATAACCGTCGATATTACCGAAGTTACCGTGACCGTCAATAAGCGGATATCTTAAAGAGAAATCCTGAGCCATACGAACCATTGCTTCGTAAACAGATGAGTCACCGTGTGGATGATAACGTCCCAAAACAGAACCGACGGTGTCAGCACACTTACGGTAAGCCTTATCGGGAGTCAATCCGTTTTCATACATGGTATAAAGAATACGGCGGTGTACCGGTTTAAATCCGTCACGAACATCGGGCAATGCACGTCCAACAAGTACTGACATACCATACTGAAGCATACTAGCCTTAACTTCGTCAACAATTTCAACCGGCTGAATATTTGTATCTTGGCTTTCGGGCCAAAAAACTTTTTCTTGTTTAGCCATTTCGATTTCTCCTTTCCTTAAATATCCAAATCAGTCGCGAAGACTGCGTTTTCTTCAATGAAGATTTTTCTCGGCTCAACCTCGTCACCCATAAGCATATCAAAGGTCTGGTCAGCCAATTCGGCATCAGCCATAGTAACCTGCAAGAAGGTACGTCTTTCGGGGTCAAGAGTGGTTTCCCACAACTGTTCGGGGTTCATTTCACCAAGACCTTTATAACGCTGAATGTCTACCTTATCTCCGCCGCCCAACTGCTCTTTATACATATCGCGTTCTTCCTCAGTAAAGGCATCAAAATGCTGTTTACCTTTAGAAACACGGAACAAAGGCGGTTGTGCCAAATAAATATGTCCCGTTTCGATAAGTTCAGGCATATAACGGAAGAAGAATGTCAATAAAAGAGTTCTGATGTGGCTACCGTCAACGTCAGCATCGGCCATAATTACGATTTTGTCGTAACGGAGTTTGGTTATATCAAAGTTTTCACCAATTCCCGTTCCCAAAGCCACAATAACGGGGGTTAATTTATCATTTCCGTAAACTTTATCCTCGCGAGCCTTTTCAACGTTAAGCATTTTACCCCAAAGCGGTAAAATTGCCTGATAGGTAGAGTTTCTTCCCTCAACCGCGGAACCGCCGGCCGAGTCACCCTCGACGATAAATATTTCGGTTTTTGTTGCGTCATCCGAAATACAGTCTTTTAACTTTTCGGGCATTCTTGTTTTACCGCCGATACCCGATTTATTACGAGAAGCATCGCGGGCTTTTTGTGCAGCCTCACGGGCATTTGATGCGGCAATTGTTTTATCTACAATAACCTTTGCTTCTGCGGGATGTTCTTCTAAATAGAGGTAAAGTTTATCGTTTACCAAGTCACGTACTAATTTACCGATAGAAGTGTTACCTAATTTTGCTTTGGTTTGGCTTTCAAACTGTGCATCAGCCAATTTTACCGAAACAACAGCAACAACACCCTCTAAAATATCTTCACCTTTAAGTCTTGCGTTACCTTCTTTTAATTTTTTGAAATCAAAGGCATATTTATTGATAACGTTGGCAACACTCATTCTGAAACCTTGTTCGTGAGTACCACCGTCGATAGTATGCAAGGTGTTTGCAAAGGACATAATTTTAGTGTCATACGAGGTTGACCAAAGCAAAGCAATTTCAGCGGTACTGTCACCGTCGGTATTAGACAAATAAATTACATCACTGATTTTATCCTTTTTGGTCTGCTCCAACAAGAACTCAACGTATGATTTAATACCGCCCTCGTAGTAAAATTCGTCACTCTTCGGCTCAAAAACATCGGTACGCTTGTCGATAAGTTCAACTCTGATACCGGCGTTCAAGAACGACTGCTCACGAAGTCGGGTTTTCAAAGTATCATAATCATAAGTAGTAGTATCTGTAAAAATAGTGGGGTCCGGCTTGAATGTAACGGTTGTACCTGTTTCATTTGTTTCACCTATCACTTTTAAGTTTTGGGTAACATTACCCTTTTCATATCTTTCCTTGTAGATATTTTTACCGTCTTTCACTTCAACTTCAAGCCAAGAAGACAGAGCATTAACAACAGAAGCACCAACACCGTGTAAACCGCCTGAAACCTTATATCCGTTTCCGCCGAACTTTCCGCCTGCGTGAAGAATTGTAAATACAACAGTAACGGTAGGAATACCCTTTTGTGGATTTATACCCACAGGAATACCACGGCCGTTATCGGTAACACGAATTACACCGTCATCAAGAATATCAACGGTGATTTTATCGCAATATCCTGCTAAGGCTTCGTCAATAGGGTTATCCACTATT
>JAZOQN010000001.1:0-15984 GCA_045656125.1 Acutalibacteraceae bacterium | reverse complement strand
ACACGTTGAAATATCAACGAATATATGATATAATTATTCAGCGAATAATTAAAATAAAGGATACATTATGCGAATACTTACAGTCGGAGATGTTTGTGGTAGTATCGGATGCGAATTTTTAATCCGCACATTACCCAAACTAAAGCAAGACAACAGAATAGATTTAACCGTTGTCAACGGCGAAAACTCGGCTGACGGTAACGGCATTACTCCAACTTCACTCAAGATGCTATATTCTGCCGGTGCAGATGTGATTACCGGCGGTAACCACTCAATGCGTCGCAAAGAAGTTTTCGAATGTTTAGAAAACGACCCATTTTTATTAAGACCTCACAATATGCATACTTCGGGCGGTGGCAAGGGCTATACGGAAGTTGATTTGGGACGGTACCAAATAGCCGTAATCAATTTGGTAGGCAGGGTTTATATGCCCGAAGCCGATGACCCATTCCAATGTGCCGACTTACTCATTGATAAAGCAAGACAAAACGGCATAAAAACAATATTGGTTGATTTTCACGCCGAAGCAACCGCAGAGAAAAAAGCATTGGCATATTATCTGGACGGCAAGGTTTCGGCTGTTTTCGGCACTCATACCCACGTTTTAACCGCCGATTGCGAGATTTTGCCGAATGGTACGGGATTTATTAGTGATATCGGTATGACCGGACCGATTGACTCAATTTTAGGAGTAAAAAAGGAACTTTCAATAGCCAAAATCAAAGATGCCGCACCCGTAAAATTTGAGTTGGCAAACGGCAAATGCAAACTAAACGGTTGCATTTTTGAAATTGACGAGAAATCGGGTCTTACCACAAAAATAGAATCCATTACAATTTCAGAATAATTTAATTTACATAAAGTCAGGTGTTATCGCTGTGAAATTTAAAAGATTATTAAGCATTATGTTGGCTTTCTTGTTTTTCTTACTTTCGGCTTGTGGCGGTGACACTAATGATAATACATCTTCTGTGACGTCAGAGCCTACTGACAAGGTTTTAGAAAGCATATCGTTGCTTTACAACTCAAGCGACTCGCTTGACCCTTATAAAGCAGAATCAAAGTATAATAGGGATTTGAGCAGTCTTTTGTTTGACCCGCTTGTGAAGTTGGATGAAAAACTCCAACCGCAAAATATGTTGGCTAAAGAGATTACATTGAACGGCAAGGAATGTACCGTGACTTTGAAATCGGTATACTTCACCGACGGAAGTTTGGTTACCGCCGAAGACGTTGTTTTTTCGCTTAAAAAAGCACTTGAATCACAATACACTATATATAAAAAGCAATTATCAACCGTTAAAACTTATGTTGCCGACGGCACTGACAAGGTTATAATCACCTTACTGAAAGCTGACCCTTATTTTGCAAATTTGTTGGATTTCCCTGTTATGAAAAAGGATTCCGACACACGTCAGGACGAAAACAAAATCGAGCTACCCCCTATCGGTTCGGGACGTTATGTGTTTGACAATAAAGAAAAGACATTAAACGTTAACACCGCATATTTTGGCGGTGTGCAGACCGTAAAGCTTATAAAACTCATCAATGCTCCTGACTGGGAGGTAACAAAATACAATCTCGAAGTTAATAATGTTGACGTTTTTTATACCGACTTGAGTGACGGCGTTGTGCCGCCTATGTCGGGTACTGTCCAAAATGTAAACCTTAACAATTTGGTTTATTTAGGCGTTAATCTTTCTAACCGACACGTAAGTAAATACCAATTACGCTATGCAATTGCTAACGCCATTGACCGTTCGGATATTTGTAACGATGCTTATTATAACTATGCAAAGCCCGCCAAAGGACTTTTCACTTCGGTTTGGGAGGATGCAGGAAACCTTCAAAATCTACCCGAAAAATCCGATTTAGAAAATGTTGTTGCGAATTTAGAAGAAATAGGTTATAATAGTAAGGATGCCGAGGGATTTTTTACCGATGCGGATAAAAAGACCATTAAATTTAAACTCATTGTGTCAGACGGAAATGAGCAAAGAGTTAAATGTGCCCGCATTTTAGTTGAGCAGTTAAACGAACTTGGCTTTAAAACAGAATTGTCCGTTTTAGAGTGGAATAAATATATAGAAGCTTTAAATTACGGAAATTATGATTTCTATTTGGCTGAGGTTAAAATTAATAACAATATGGATATTTCAGAACTTATTACGTCAAACGGCAGTCTTTCTTACGGAATACCAAATTATGTCGCAACGCCTGAAACTGCAAAGCCTGAAAGTTCTGCACCCTCAAATACACAAGATAATAAAAACGAGACCGAAGATAATAAAGAAGAAATTAAATCAGAATTTTCCGGCTCTTCTGTCCCGCTTATTGACAGTGCGGTGAAAAGTTTTTACAATGAAAAACTATCACTGTTTGATATCATTAACGCATTCAATGCCGAAATGCCAATTATCCCTATTTGCCATCGATACGGCCTAACAGTTTATAACACTGAAATCAGTGTAACTGAAATGTCAACCGTTTCCGATATTTATTTCGGGATTAATAATAAACTGAACTAATTTCAACGGAGGTATATAAATGATTGCTTACGAAACCAAAACCGGAACAATTTCGTTATCAGAGGACTATCTTGCTAAACTTATCGGCAATGCCGCATCCTCCTGTTTCGGTGTAGCCGGAATGGCACCTTGCGGAAAGCAGAAATTCCGTAACATCTTTTCTAAAGAAAACTATACCGAAAAAGGAATAAACATAACCGGCGATATCAATATGATTAATGTTGATTTGCACATTATCGTTGCCTACGGTATGAACATAAATGCAATTGCTAAAAGCATTACCCACAAAGTAAAATACGTTGTAAGTGAAGCCACCGGTATCAACGTCGGCAAGGTCACCATACGTATAGACGGAATTAAAGAATAATCTCAAGTTTGGATTATTCGTGTTTACTTAAGGAGTTGTTATTTTGATTAACGGTAATACTTTACGTGACGCTTTGCTGTCAGGTGCCAATAATATTGTCAACTGCAAGCAAGCTGTTGACGAACTTAACGTTTTCCCCGTTCCTGACGGAGATACCGGTACTAATATGTCTATGACTATAAGTGCCGCCGCAAGAGAATTAAAATTATTAAACAACGAAACTGCCGATAAGATAGCTTCTGCAAACGCTTCTGCATTGCTTCGCGGTGCAAGAGGCAACTCAGGTGTTATTCTTTCCCTTTTATTCCGTGGCTTTGCCAAAGGTTTGAAGGGCAAAGAAGTTATGGACTCCGAAGGATTGGCAAACGCTATGAAATTGGGCGTTGAAGCCGCTTATAACGCAGTTATGAAACCGACCGAAGGTACTATTTTAACCGTAGCACGCGTCGGTTCTGAGTACGCTACTAAAGCTTATGAAGAAGGAAGAAACGTTGTCGAAACCTTTGAGGCTTTGTTGGAAGGTGCTTCTAAAGCATTAGCTGAAACCCCTGAAATTTTGCCCGTACTTAAAAAGGCAGGCGTTGTTGACGCAGGTGGTAAAGGCTTTGTTGTAATTTTAGAAGGCATGCTTTCAGTTATCCGTGACGGTAAAATGATTGAGTCGGTTGAAGTTTCCACTGATTCCCCTGCCGCTACCCAACGTAACGCCGCCGCAGAAGCAGAGGCAGACATCACATTTACCTATTGTACCGAATTTATTGTTAAACGTGAAAACGATAAAGACCCGAAAACTTTACGTGCTTATCTTGAAACTATCGGTGACTGTGTTGTTGTAGTTGACGATGATGAAATTATAAAAGTACACGTTCACACCGACCATCCCGGCAACGCTTTTGAAAAGGGTCTTACATTTGGTCAGTTAGTTAATATGAAGGTTGAAAATATGCGTGACCAGCATGAACGTGCCAAGCACGACTCTAACGGTGACGCACCCAAAACCGCCGCACCCACTAACAACACTGATGAAATCGTTTCGGTTGAAATAACCAAGGACTTCGGATTTGTAACGGTTGCCGCAGGTGAAGGCTTACACGCTTTATTCACTGATTTAGGTGCGGATATGATTGTTTCCGGCGGTCAGACAATGAACCCTAGTACTGACGATATTTTAAAGGCTATTGAACAGACTCCTGCTTCGACAGTATTTGTTCTGCCTAACAACAAAAATATCATTATGGCGGCTGAACAGGCTATTCCTTTGAGTAGCCGTAAGGTTATTGTTCTTCCTACCCGCACAATCCCGCAAGGTATCACCGCTATGCTCAACTTCAACCCTGATATTGACGGCGATGCTAATGCAATTGAAATGCAAAAGGCTTATGCAAACGTTCAGACCGGTCAGGTCACCTTTGCTGCAAGAGATTCAGATTATGACGGTAAACAGATTAAAAAGGGTGAACTTTTGGCTTTGGCTAACGGTAAGGTTTCCTTTACCGAGACCGACCTTGAAAAGTGCGTAATCAAATTAACCAAGAACTTGAGTGACCGCGATACTGCATTTGTAACCCTTATTCACGGTGAAGACGTTACCGAAGACGATGCCAATAAAATTTGCACTGCTTTACAGGACAAATTGGGCAACGACATTGAGGTAACCTTAATCAACGGCGGTCAGCCGGTTTATTACTTTATTATTTCGGTTGAGTAATATGAATTCTTATGATAACATTCGTTATGTAAAAGGCGTCGGCGAAAAACGTGCCGAGCTGTTTCGACAGCTCGGCATTGACAGCGTCGACGCTTTGTTGTACCATTACCCACGCGGATACATAGACCGTTCACATCCACTAAAACTTCACGAAGCTCCTTTTGACCGTCCGTGCTGTATAAAAGCCAAGGTGTTTAGCGAGGTTAAGGAAATCTATGTCCGTCACAAAATGGTGATATATAAATTCTTCGCGAATGACGGTGAAGATAACGTTGAAATTACACTTTTCAATCAAAAATGGATTGCCGAAAAGTTGGAATTTGGGAAAGAATTTTTGTTTTACGGCATAGTTAACCGCACATTATTCTCCTGTGAAATGTCCTCACCTGAAATTTATGACGTTTCAGAGCAAACGGTAATGCCCGTCTACCGACAAACAGCAGGACTTAATTCTAAAGCAATTTCCAAGGTTGTTGCCACCGTTTTGTCACAATTTGAACCTGATGAGCCATTCCCTCAAGAAATGCTTAAGAAATACAACCTTTTAGGGATAAAAGATGCTCTTTTAGGTATACACTTCCCAAAAAATATGCACGAGCTTGAGGCGGCTCGCAGAAGATTGGTTTTTCAGGAGCTTTTCTTCCTCCAAACCGGTATTTTGTTCCAAAAAGAAACCCGGTGTGCTGTAACGCCCATAAAAGTAAACGGAAGTGGATTTGACGAATTTAAAAAATTATTGCCGTTCACCCTCACCGAAGCACAAGAAAAAGCAATTTACGATTGCTTAAAAGATATGAACTCCGGCAAACCGATGAGCCGACTTATTCAAGGTGACGTCGGCTCAGGTAAAACCGCTGTTGCAGTTGCAGTCAGCTACTGTGCCAAACATTCAGGTTACCAAAGTGTTATTATGGCACCGACCGAGGTTTTGGCAGGTCAACATTTTAAAACATTCCAAAACATTTTGAGTAACACCGGTATAAAAATTGCTCTGCTCACCGGCTCCGTCACAAAGTCTAAAAAACTAAAGCTTAAAGAAGCAATAGCTCAAGGTGAAATTGACATTGTAATCGGCACACATGCCGTATTGCAAGATGACGTTCAATTTAAACGCTTAGGATTAATCGTTACCGACGAACAGCACCGTTTTGGTGTTGAACAACGAACTTCACTCTTAAATAAAGGTAACGAGCCTCATATGCTGGTTATGTCGGCAACACCTATCCCCCGTACAATGTCGTTGATTTTCTACGGCGACCTTGATATAAGTATTATTGACTCGCTTCCTAAAGGCAGACAACCAATCCAAACATTTTTGATTGACTCTAATATAAGAAAACGTGCGTATAACTATATTCGCGACCACTTGGACCAAGGACGGCAGGGCTACATTGTTTGCCCAATGGTTGAGGAAAACGAAACTGTTGATTTGGCTTCAGCAGTTAAATACTACGAAGATATATCTGAAAATGACTTCAAAAATTATAAAGTTGGCTTATTGCACGGTAAAATGAAACCCAAAGAAAAAGACGCTGTAATGAAAGCGTTTTCAGAGGGTGAAATTCAGCTTTTGGTTAGCACCACAGTAATTGAAGTTGGAATCGATGTGCCTAATGCCGTTATAATGCTCATAGAAAATGCCGAGCGTTTTGGTTTGAGCCAATTACACCAGTTACGCGGTCGTATAGGCAGAGGCAAACATGCTTCAACCTGTATTCTGCTTTCCGACCACAAGGGCGAAACCAACCAAAGACTAAAGTTTATGTGCAGTACCACTGACGGATTTAAGGTTGCAGATGAGGACTTGCGTCTTAGAGGACCGGGTGACTTTTTAGGCAAACGACAACACGGATTACCCGAACTTAAAATTGCTGATTTGTCCGAAGATATGGAGCTTTTCCGTTTAGCAGGCAACGCTGCAAAAGAGCTCCACTCGACCGACCCTAAACTGCTTTTGTCACAAAACGCTCCTTTAAAAGCCCATATTTCAGCCCTTTTCAAGACCGCAAAGCAATATGGATATAATTAACCAAACAAAACCGCTACGGTGCCAAACAACACCGTAGCGGTTTTATATGATTTTGGTTCAATATTTCAAATTACAAGAAATGCTACGGTGCCTAACGGCACCGTAGCATTTTATATGATTTTAGTTCACTTAACTTCGGGTAAGCCGGCAACAGAAGTCAACATTGAAACTACCCCTGCAAGCAATGAAGTGCCAATAACGGCACCCCAGCCCACTTCACTTACACTGATACCCACCGGTATCATAGCAACTGCGGTTTGAGCAACCGTCTTAACTGCACGGATACCTGCGGCTTTAAACCATTTCTTGAAATTACTTTTCATAAAATCCCCTCCTATTTATGATATATTTCAAGGTCACTTATTCTATGATTTATAACTCTAATTTCCTCCTCAATAACGGCACCTGCCTGCTCCAACTTATAAACACGGTCAATTACCTTATTATGCTTTTCAACCTTGGTTTCAAGTTGTTCTATACGGTAATTTGTTAATTTGTTGGCAGTCAAAATTCCACCGAAAGTACCAATCATTGTGCCGAGCAACGCTAAAAGAGAAACTGCTATATCGGTCACATTTTACACCCCCAATATACGTTTCCAGGTGGTTATTCCAACACAGCCGTCAGCAACCAACCCACAACGTGCCTGCCATTCAGTAACTGCGTTTTTAGTATCTTTGCCGAATTTACCATCTGCTTTAACACCGACTACGGTTTGAACAATTTTTGTAAGATTACGGTACTTATAGGTAATACGCTTTTTGCATACCGCCTTATTTGCTACCGCCTCACACTCTTTACCCCAAATGCCGTCTGCTCCGCTTTTTAGAGTAAAACCGTCAGCAATAGCGGCCTTTTGCCAATAGAGAACAGTTGCGTTTGCTTCAATTTTAGCTTCTCCACCAAATGTAGAACGATGAACTTGAGCGTGACCGAACCAAAAACCTTTTTTAGTGCGAGTGTCAATATGAACGAAATGCCCGTCCTTTGAAGTATCATATAATCCAATACCTTTAACACCGATACTCTCGGCATACTTGGCAACCTCTGCAGGGCTAACACCGCTGATTGTAATGTCAGCCGCCATACCTTTTAAATGGAGGCTTGATTTAACACCGCCAACTTTAGGGTTGTGTATTTCACATCTGTATGAACTTGAGATTTTTACAGGCTTACCAAAGTGGTCTCTGATGTTTTGAAGATACTCAACCAACTTTGTATCAATAAGTGTTTTTGAGCAACAACCTTTACCGTTACAGTCAAACTCTGTTGTTCTGAAATTAGTTGAAAGTTGAACGCTGACGCCCTTTTTATATTCCTTAACAGCCATTAATTTTCAACCTAGCTTTCTTCAGTGTCTTCAGTGTCTTCAACGACTTCCGAGGCTTCAGTGACTTCAACAACCTCAGTGACTTCAAGTTCTTCAGTGATTCCCGGGTCTTCTATGACTTCCGGGTCTTCAACAACTTCGGGAACTTCATACTGCTTATCAATAGCACCTTGAATTTCTGCAAGGTCATCCTCAGTAAGAACCCCCTTTTCAAGCCAACCCACCGCATTTAAAATAATCTGATAGTCAGCCATTTTACCAACAGCTTTAATAAACCCCGATTTAATAAATTCCTTTAAATTAAACATTATACATTTCCTCCTAAAGATATTATTGCTTGTTGTAACTCGGCGAAAGCCTTGTTTAAATCTCTGTTGTATTCACACTCTATTTTTGCACCTGATAAATTGACTTGCGGATTTGTGAAAGACACAGAACCGCAAGTGTCATCTCTACCAAAGCAAATAAGGTTATATTTTCCTGACACTGTTGGCTTAAAAGTTAGTTCCAATTTACCTAACGTGTTAAGTTGTATTTTGGCACTTTCATATATAGTGTTGTTTCCGTCAATATACTTTAAACAAGCCGCATAACAGTTATATTTTTCGAAGCTTTTACTATTTAAAGTATAATTAATAACTTCAACACCAAATACATATTCTTTTCCTGCCTCTAAATACGAACCCTCTAATGTTAGTGGTTGATAAATGTTATTAGAAGAAAAATAAACTTCATCAAAATCGGAAAAAGATATTCCATCACTACTGTTGAACCAATCACTAGGTTTGCTTAAAACGTTGCCTGTAAGCAAATTTTTGGTATTACTTTCCGCAGAAATCATCATTGTAGGACAAATCGACGGCACAGTTAATGTTCCATCCGCGTTAGCAGTGTAAGTTTTCGGCTCTACATACGGCACGTATTCAGTTGAAACAGTACCTAATTCAAGTTGCGGATATATTATACTATTTGAAAATTCTATATAATCCTTGTCCACAAATATCCTTAAATAATAATAATCATATTTACTCTTATCCACCGTAAACGTATGCTTGTCAGTCGAATTGATATAGTATGCAAGACTTCCGTCTTTGTTGTGCACTTCACCAATAATACCAAAAAGAACAATATTATTTTTTCCGTTTAACGAGATTGTATATGTTTCACCGTCAACCAAAAACCTTTCAAATTCTTCTTTGCCTGAGGCGTAACCGTTGCCACATAAATAAAACATCGAATAACCGGTTGTACTTCCGCTTATTCCTATACCGCCGTCTCCATTATCGGTAAAGGTAATTCCGTTTGTCGTTTTTGTTGTGTCGCTATACGGATAAGGCAAAAGGTTTTTGCCCCAAGTCTTAATGCTCAATGAGTTTAACTCGTCAGCATCAACCACTTTAACCCTTACGTCATGCTTTAGAGGAGATATATCATCTAATAATACAACATCCGATTTTTTATTCTCTTTTAATGCATTTGCCAAATTATCATCAAACAACTCGGCTGCACGCTCTGCTCTTATAGCACTCTTTTCCGCCTCACTTGCTCTGACGCCCGCCTCTTTCGAGTTAGATATTGCTACATCTGCATAGATTGAAGCACTTTTTGCCGAACTCTGTGCCAATTGACAAAATTCACTTGCACTTTCAGAAAATCGACTTGCACTTGAACAATACTCATTTGCTTTGTCCGCTACGACTGTACAATGATGCATAGCCTCTTCAAAATAATCAGGACCGTTATCTATTCTTTGAAAAGGAACTTCTGAACATTCAACTTGAAAACTGAAAACCTGACTTTTTAAAATGCAACCCAACTTCGACTCATCGCCTTTATATCCCAAAAGCTGACAGTTGACTTTCGGCGGTTTCATTACTTCTTGCGGAAGAATATATTGAACAGTATTGTTTTGACTTAAATACAGATTATCACTATAAAAACCGTCAATAACAATACGAAAATAATCCGCAGTAGAATAAAGGTTTAAACCATCACTAGTAAACCCTATTTCTAACGATACCGCATTATGCTCTCCACTGTAACCGACGAACTGCGTAGTTAAGTCAGTTTTACCGTTTACATCAACAATTGCAGTAATATTTCGCACTTACATTACCTCCTGATTAGCAGAATACAGCTTCCATTTTACACTGTAAACAAATGCAACGTTGGTGCAACTTGATGTCAAGTGCTATGGAGTATACAAATTGTATTTTTGTTTCCATAATGCTAACCGTTTTAAGTTTATGTCAACTAAATAACCGTAAAGGTTTTTAGACTTATGCACAATGATTTCAACTTAAACGGCATTATTCGACAGTAAATCCCTTGATTTCCCGCCCTGTATATGTGGATAACCATGTGGAAAACGTGGATTACTAAACGTATACAAATAATTGATAAATTTAATTATGTCAAGCCGTGTTACGTGAAGTTTGTTAAATTTTACACAAAATTAAAAGCCGTCTGTGATAAAATCACAGACGGCAAAGGTCTTATAAATTATATGTTTTTCATTTCACATTTAATAAAATCTGCAACCTCGTTTGGTTGAATGTTCAAAACAACCGAAAACTCATCTTGAATTAAACGCTGTGCTTCTTTTAACGCACGTTCATCGGCAATGTGCAGTCTCTTACCCGTTCCGGATAACGATTCTTGATGGTTGTGCAAGGTGCGTAAAAGCACCAAGCAAGCTTTACGGTCACCTGAAGATATTATCTCAGAAAACTTTAAACGTCGTTCGTTATCATTATCCGTCCAAATATCAGGCTCTTCATTTAAAGAGTTCAAAATACTTTTTATCTCCTCAACAGATAGCATTTTTCGAACCTTTTCTAACAATTTATTATTGTCAATTGGGAGATAAACAGTGGACGTGGCTTGGGATACGGGCTTTAAAACATAATACTTCTTGGTTTCTTTACCGATACGCCTATCCTCAACGCTATCAACAACGCAAACTCCCGTTGTACCGTACATAACTTTTTCATTAAGTTTAAGCACCTTATCACCATCCGCCCTTTTATATTTAACATATATATTTTAACATTTTTTTACAATAAATGTAATACACAAAATAAACAAAATTAAGTCACAGTTTTTTTAAAAAAGGTGAAATTCGACATTTTTTATTAGCAATTTTATCTTATATTAAATTATTGACGGACAGACTCTCGTTTAATCAAAAAAGTCCCGCCGTAAGCAAAGTTACAGCGGGGATTGAAACTTTATTTTAAACCTTATTTACTGTTCTTCTTTTCGGCAAAAATTTTATTAATAAGCAATGTTGCAAGTATAATAACACCGATTAAAGCGAAGATAACCAGCATACCGATACCTGCCTTGGGCAGAATTTCAAGAGCCTTTTCGGGATGCCACTGCATACCCTTTTCCGCAACTTCGCCGGCTTTATCAACAATAGTTTCGGCCGGATAGGTGTCAGAGCCTACACTAAGAAGATTCAAAAACATATTCAATAATTTCATATCTTTATCCTCCCTTAAGCAGCAAAGAAGTTAAGGATGATACCGCCGGCAATAACCGAGGCAATCTGACCCGAAACGTTAACACCGATTGAATGCATCAAAAGGAAGTTCTGCGGGTCCTCTTTAAGTCCCATTTTGTGAACAATACGTCCCGACATCGGAAATGCGGAGATACCTGCGGCACCAATCATAGGATTGATTTTGTTTTTAAGGAACAAGTTGAGGAACTTTGCAAACAATACGCCACCTGCAGTATCAACAATAAATGCAACAAGACCAAGACCCATAATAAGCAATGTATCAAGTTTTAAGAACTTATCCGAGGTCATATTAAATGCAACTGAAATACCGAGGAAAATGGTGACAAGGTTAGCCAAAACCTTTTGTGCTGTTTCGGAAAGCGAATCCAATACACCACATTCGCGGATGAGGTTACCAAACATCAAGAAACCGATAAGAGCAGTTGCCTGCGGAATAATAGCAGATGCTACAACCGTAATGATAATCGGGAACATAATTCTTGTTAATTTTGAAACCGATTTCTGCTCATACGGCATACGAATCATACGCTCTTTTTTGGTTGTAAGCAATTTTATGACCGGCGGCTGAATAATCGGAACTAAAGCCATATACGAATAAGCCGCAACGGTAATAGCACCTACATACTGCGAGCCCAATGTGTTAGCAACTGCAATGGAAGTCGGACCGTCAGCAGCTCCGATAATAGCAATTGAAGCAGCATCAATTTCCGGGAAGAACATTCTTGCCATAAAGAATGTAAAGAATATACCGAACTGTGCTGCCGCACCGAATAACATTAACTTGGGGTTTGAAAGCAACGGACCAAAGTCTATCATTGCACCAATACCGATAAACAGCAACAACGGGAACAGTTCGTTTGCAATACCGGCGTTATAAAGTGTGGTCAGTGCACCACCTTCTTCAACAAAATCAACCTGTTCTCCGCCAATACCAACAAGTTTTACTATTTTTTGTACGATAACGTCAGCACCGGGAATGTTAACCAGCAATGTACCGAAGCCCATCGGCAAAAGCAAGGTTGGTTCCATTTCTTTTTTTATGGCAAGGAAAATTAGCAAAAAGCCAATTAAAATCATTACGCCATCCTGCCAGGTAAACTCAAGCAGGTTTTTCCATAAAATATCCATTTGGTTTCCTCCTAATAATTTATCTATGATATTCTAACATTTTGACCAACAAAAAGCAATAGAATTGTTGATAAAATATTACTAAAAATTCCTATTTATTATATATTACTCTTGCAAGTGACGAATGTAAAAGTTATAATATATAAAAGTTGTAGTAATTGTAATATAAAAAAATCGCTAAACTGCGAGGTAATTTAAAATGAGAATTGTAATCAAGGTAGGTACATCAACACTTACCCACAAAACAGGAAATTTGAATATTCGCCACGTTGAAAAAATCTGCCGTGTTATGAGTGACCTTAAAAACGCAGGCCACGAGTTGATTTTGGTTTCGTCAGGTGCTATCGGTATGGGCGTTGGTAAATTGGGATTAACCGAAAAGCCGAAGGACGTTCCCACCAAACAGGCAGCAGCCGCTATCGGTCAGTGCGAATTGATGTACATATATGATAAAGAGTTTTCGGAATACGGTCACATCATTGCTCAAATACTGCTCACCGGTAACGACCTTGAAAATGAAAGCCGCAACCAAAACTTCCATAACACTTTAAACCGTCTTTTAGAACTGAACGTTTTGCCGGTTATCAATGAAAACGATACTATTGCAACCGATGAAATTTCGGTTGGTGATAACGATACGTTATCGGCAATCGTTGCAGTTGAGGCAAAAGCAGATTTACTTGTGCTTTTGTCTGATATTAAAGGTCTTTACACTGCCGACCCTCATAAAGACACTAATGCACAACTTATCGACAGTGTTTTTGAAATCACCGATGAAATAGTAGCATTGGGCGGAGGTGCAGGTTCATCTTTAGGTACAGGCGGAATGCAGACTAAAATCAAAGCCGCTAAAATGTGTATGGATAATAAAATCGATATGGTAATAACCGACGGTAATGACCCTGAAGCACTTTACGAAATTGCAAACGGCGAAAAAGTAGGCACAAGATTTTACGGAAAACGGTGAAAAAATGACTACGTTAGATATTTTACAAAAAGCAAAATTATGCAAGACAGCTGTTGCCGCTTCAAGCGGTGAGCAACGCAACAATGCTCTCATTAAAATGGCTGAAAGCTTAAAGGCACACTGCGATGAGATTATTTCGGCAAACGAAATTGACATTAAAAATGCAACCGGTAAAATCTCTACTGTTATGATTGACCGATTGACACTTAATAAACAAAGAATTTACGCTATGGCTGATGCTTTGGTTGAGGTGACCGCCCTCCCCGACCCATTGGGTGAAACCTTAACTACCGTTAACCGTCCTAACGGACTTACCATTAACAAAGTTTCAGTGCCATTAGGCTTGCTTGCAATGATTTACGAGAGCCGTCCGAACGTAACCTCCGACGCAGCCGCTTTAAGTATAAAAGCAGGCAACGTCTGTGTACTTCGCGGTGGAAAAGAGGCTATAAACTCAAATATCGCTATAACAAATGCACTGCGTGAGGGTGTTGTAGCCGCAGGTTTCCCCGAAGATACTGTAAGCCTTATTACTGACACTTCAAGACAGAGTGCGACCGACCTTATGACCGCAATAGGCTATGTCGATATGCTTATTCCCCGTGGCGGTGCAGGACTTATCAGAAGTTGCGTTGAAAATGCCAAAGTTCCCTGCATTGAAACAGGTACAGGTATATGTCACATATATGTTGACGAGTCGGCCGACATTGATATGGCTCTTAACATAGTTGAAAACGCCAAAACCAGCCGTCCGTCAGTTTGCAACGCTGCTGAGGTTTGTTTGGTTAACAGTGCTGTTGCGAAAGAGTTTTTACCTCTTTTAAAAGAAAGATTGGTTAAAAATAGAATTGAAAAAGGTCTTTCGCCCGTCGAACTTCGCCTTTGCGAAAAGGCACAGAAAATAATTGACGGCACAAAAGCCGGTGAAAATGATTTCGACACCGAATTTTTAGATTATATTTTAGGTGTAAAGATTGTTGACAGTGTAGACGAGGCTATCAACCACATTTCCATCCATTCAACCGGACATAGTGAGTGTATCGTAACCGAAAACACCGCAAATGCCGACCGCTTTACCCTGCTTATTGACAGTGCGGCAGTGTATGTTAATGCCTCAACGCGTTTTACTGACGGCGGTGAATTCGGTTTGGGTTGCGAAATGGGTATTTCTACACAAAAACTGCACGCAAGAGGTCCTATGGGATTGAAAGAATTGACCTCTTACAAATACATTATCCGCGGAAACGGACAAACTCGTTAAAGGAGTTAAGCGAATGAGTAAAATTGGATTTATCGGTTGCGGAAATATGGGCGGAACTTTAGCAAAAGCCGCAGCAAAATCGCAAAACGAGATATATTTAGCTGACTATAGCCCCGAAAAAGCTCAAGCATTAGCAGAAGAAATCAACGCTTGTGCTGTTACTAACCAATGGATTGCGGAAAACTGCGATATGATATTTTTAGGTGTCAAACCGCAAGTTTTGAGTGATGTTTTAGACTCACTTAAAGATGCATTCAAAAAGCGTCAAAGCCGTTTTGTATTAGTATCAATGGCGGCAGGCGTTACACTGCAATCGCTTTCTGAAATGGCGGGTGACGAATACCCCACAATCCGCATTATGCCCAATACCCCTGCGGCAGTTGAGAATGGAATGATACTTTACTGCTACAACGAACTGTCAACCGATAGTGATGTTGCACTTTTCCTCAATGCAATGGCAACAGCCGGCATTTGCGACGAAATCAGCGAAGAATTGATAGACGCAGGCTGTGCCGTTTCAGGTTGCGGACCGGCATTTGTTTATATGTTTATTGATGCACTTGCCGAGGGCGGAGTAGAATGCGGTCTCCCACGCGAAAAAGCATTAAAGTATGCCGCCGAAACAGTTATGGGTGCCGCTAAAATGGTTAAAGAAACCGGCGTTAGCCCTGAAGAACTTAAAAACGCAGTTTGCAGTCCCAATGGCAGTACAATTGAAGGTGTAAAGGTTTTAGAAAGCCTTAATTTAAAAGGAACCTGCATTAGTGCCATTTCAGCAAGCTTTAAAAGGACAAAAGAATTAGGCAAAAAATAATGCGAATAACAAAAAGGGAGGGGGTTCCCTCCCTTTTTAAATGCGTAGAACAACTTCTAAAAACGCCATTTAAAATATTTTTTTAAATTCTTAAAAATAACTGTTGACATTAAGGGTTCATTGTGGTATATTATTTAGGCGTTCAAAATGCATTAAACGCTGGTTTAGCTCAGTTGGTAGAGCAGCTGATTTGTAATCAGCAGGTCGGGGGTTCAAGTCCGTCAACCAGCTCCACTTTTTGAACCAAGTCTATTCGGACTTGAAGCCTAAGAGGGTTGCGCCGTTAAGAAAACATCACGGTGTGATGTTTTTAGGTGCAAGGT